>JAZKBX010000055.1:0-10806 GCA_040388455.1 Bacteroidota bacterium | reverse complement strand
AATGGTGGAGCAGTTCCTGATTATGAGCAAGGCAAAAAAGATGTGGTTTTAGTCATGCCACAGCAATATGTAGAGTTCATTACAAAGTTTGAAGATTTTGCAGATGATAGTATTCCCTATATGTATCATTGCCATTTGCTTCATCACGAAGATGATGGAATGATGGGAAGTTTCAGAGTATTGGACACCACTTCAACTGGAATTAATGACATCAATTTTGAAAATAACTTTTCTTTTTTCCCAAACCCGACATCCGATTTTCTAAACATCATTTCATCCAACAACGAAAAATATTCAATTAGTATTTTCAATTCCTTAGGTGAGAAAATTTATTCGGAGCAAGTCAATAAAAACCTGCGGGTTGAAACTTCAAACTTTGCAAGCGGCATTTACTTCATCCAATTAAAAACTAAATACAAATTATTCACTCAAAAACTTATCAAACAATGAGAAAAATAACTTTAATCGTAATTATTGCAGCAGCAATTTTTGCATCATGTAACAACAGTAACAACACCACAAGCAACACTAATGATAAAGCATTAGTAGTTGCTGCCGATACAGCAACGGTAAAATACCAGTGTCCTATGCAATGCCAAGGTGATACAGCTTACACAACCGCAGGGCAATGTCCTGTGTGTGAAATGGATTTAGAAAAAGTAACGGAATAAAATATGTGAATGATGTAATTCTTAGTTTTAATTGTGTAATGCTAAATCAATATAGCATCACCTAAATTTGCAAAGCTAATTTCGACATAATTAAAATCAATATAAAATGAATTGAAGATAAAATAGTACAACAATTGAATTTTAAGCAGAAAATGAAATTATTTAGTAACATATATAAATTTGGAACGGTCGGACTTTTCTTGACTGCAATATTTTCACCTTGCTGTTTTCCTCTTTTTGCTTTTGGAGCTTCTGCACTTGGACTTGGTAGTTTTGAACTTTTTGGTGGTTGGACAATGTGGATTTTTCAGACAATGGCCATAATATCAACAATTGGACTTTTTATTAGTTATCGCAAGCACAAAAATATGGCACCAACTATTATTGCAGTTGTTTCAAACGGATTAATTATATACGCTTATAACTTTTACGACAATGACAATTGGACGACCTTGCTATATTCTGGTATGTTCGGACTTTTATTGGCGACTGTACTTAATTATTATATCAACAAAAAATCTAATAATTGTAAAACCTGCACAACTTACAACGGCAAGACTGTTGAACTTCAATCGACATTGATCTGCCCAAACTGCGGACACAAAAAAGATGAAATTATGCCAACTGACGCTTGTGTATATTTTTACGAATGCGAACAATGTAAAACCCGGCTGAAACCATTGCAAGGGGACTGCTGCGTATATTGTAGTTATGGGACAGTTAAATGTCCTCCAATACAATCAGGAGAAAACTGTTGTTAATCGGGAACGTTTAAAGTAAGATGACAAAAATCATTAAATGATTTGATAAGTATCAGTGCATTAAAGCATGGATATTAAGAAATTTAGCACAGAAATAATGTATCAATAATAACATACAAGGAATGAAATTTTAAAATGAACAGAATAAGTAAAAGCATTTTTATTTTTGGTTTATACTCCCTGCTGATGGGCATAGTATTGTTGTTTTTGCCAAATCTGTTTTTACCATTATTTAACCTTCCTCTTTTGGGCGAACCGTGGTTAAATTTACTTGGCTTTGTACTGATGTGTTCTTCCTATTATTATATCCGTTCGGCTATATCAGGTTATATGGAATTTGCTTTATACACAATACACACACGATTTGCTGCACCTTTAGTGGTGGCTTATCTGATATCAACAGGCAAAGCAGATTGGCATTTTTTATCGTTCGGAATAGTAGATGGTTTAGGAGGATTGTGGACATGGCGCGAATTAAAAAGAAATAAATTACAGCATGGAACATAATCATCACCACACTGATAGCCACAATGATCACCAAGCTGAACATGTAGGAGGCGGGCACGATAAACATGCTGGACATAATGTTTCAGATTTTTGGAAGCGGTTTATCATCTGTTCAATATTCTCAATACCTGTGCTTGCTTTATCGCACATGTTGCAATTATGGTTAGGATTTGAATTAATTTTCCCTGGCGATAAATATATTTTAGCTCTTCTTTCCACTTTCATTTTTGTGTATGGTGGCTACCCATTTCTAAAAGGTTTGTACGATGAAGTAAAAGATAATGCAATAGGCATGATGACGCTTATTGGCGTTGCTATTTCGGTTGCGTGGGTATACAGTGTCGCAATAACCTTCGGTTTGCAGGGAATGGACTTTTATTGGGAAATGGCAACACTGATAGACATTATGCTCATTGGACATTACTTTGAAATGAAATCAGTAATGGGTGCTTCACGCTCACTGGAACTGTTGGTTAAAATGATGCCATCAACAGCCCATTTGATGCAGCACAATTTAATTGAAGAAGTGAATGTAAGTCAATTGCAAAAAGATGATTTAATAATGCTGAAACCTGGTGAAAAAGTTCCGGTTGATGGAATAGTGCTGGAAGGTGAAAGTTACCTTGACGAGAGTATGCTTACCGGTGAGAGCAAACCCGTGAAAAAAGAAAAGGACAGTAAAGTAATTGGCGGGGCTGTAAATGGCAATGGTTCACTAACGATAAAAGTAGTGAGTATAGGCAAAGACAGCTATTTGAATAAAGTGGTAAAATTGGTAGAAGATGCACAAAAGGTGAAATCAAAAACTCAAAATTTTGCTGATCGTGCCGCTAAAGTGTTAACGTTTGTGGCTTTGGGTGGTGGGTTGATCACACTTACTATATGGTTGATATTAGGTTTTCCTTTTGTGTTTGCTTTGGAGAGAATGGTTACCGTTATGGTTATCTCCTGCCCTCATGCACTGGGTTTGGCTGTGCCTTTGGTTGTTGCCATTTCAACTTCTATATCTGCACAGAAGGGGCTGCTTATCCGCAATAGAACAGCATTTGAAAATGCACGATTAATTACAACAATCATTTTTGACAAGACTGGAACGCTTACAAAAGGCACACATCAATTGCAAGAAGTTAAAGTGCTGAACCAAAACTTTGATGAAAAGGAATTACTTCGCCTTGCATCTGGTATCGAACAACATTCGGAACATTATATCTCAATGGGTTTAATAAAAAAAGTCAAAGGATTAAATATTACTATTCCTAAATCAGAAAAATTCAACTACCTGCCTGGAAAGGGGTTAGAAGGAATTGTTGAAGGCAAAAACATCAAAGTGGTTGGACCGAATTATCTGAAAGAACAAAACATCAGCATTGCTGAAACAAAGGATGAATTTACTGGAACGGTGGTTTATGTGTTAGTGGACAAAGCTGTTGCAGGTTATTTTACATTTTCCGACCAAATAAGAGAAAACTCTTTTGAAGCTATTCAAATACTTAAAGCAGCAGGAATTAAAAATTTGTTGCTTACTGGGGACAATGAAAAAACAGCAAAAAAAGTAAGCGAGGAATTAAACATGGATGGATTTTTAGCAAATGTATTGCCTCACAATAAATTAGAGAAAGTGAAAGAACTTCAGGAGAAAGGCGAATTTGTTGCAATGACAGGTGATGGCGTGAATGATGCTCCTGCTTTAGCTCAGGCTGATGTTGGGATAGCAGTTGGCTCAGGAACCGATGTGGCAGCAGAAACCGCTGATATTATTTTGGTGAACTCTAATCCAAAAGATATTGCCAATCTGATTTTATTTGGCAGAGCTACTTACAATAAAATGATACAAAACTTATGGTGGGCAGCTGGTTACAACATCCTTGCTATTCCTTTGGCAGCAGGTGTACTGTATCAATGGGGTATTATGTTGAGCCCGGCAATTGGTGCTGTATTAATGAGTTTAAGCACAATTGTAGTTGCTATTAATGCTCAACTTCTAAAAACGAAATTAGCATGATAGAAATTGGGTTGACATCAGAAGAAGCCAAAAAAGGCCTTGAACAATACGGTTACAATATTATCCAGTCCGAAAAAGGAAAACATCCTCTTAGGATATTATTAGTACAGTTCAATAACCTGATGGTGTATTTGTTACTTTTCGCAGCAGGATTGTCTTTTTTGTTTCAGGAATATTTGGATGCAACTGCAATAATATTGGTAATTCTGATAAATGTTGTTATCGGTTTTTGGATGGAATTTCAAGCTGAACGCTCTATGAATGCGCTAAAAAAAATGGCTAGTGTTCCTGCAAAAATTTTCAGAGATGGAAAATTACAAGAGATACCATCAGAAGAAGTTGTTCCAGACGACATCTTATTTGTTGAAGCGGGAGATATGATAACGGCTGATGCAAGAGTAATTAGTGCGGTTCAACTTTTAGTAAATGAAGCTTCGCTTACTGGAGAAGCAATGCCTGTTGAAAAAAATGAAAAGGCAATTTCTGACGGAGTTCCGCTTGCCGAACGCACAAACATATTGCACAAAGGCACTTTTGTGACCAATGGCAATGCAAGAGCAATTGTGGTGGCAACGGCAATGCAAACCGAACTTGGAAAAATCGCCCATTTGGTGCAAAGGGCTGAACAATCGGCAACTCCTCTTGAAAAAAAATTACAGGTTTTCAGCCGTAAACTGATTTACATTACAATTGCCCTTATTGTCCTGATTTGGGGCGTTGGTATGTTTACACATGGCAATTTTGTGGAAATGCTTGAAACAGCTATTGCACTTGCAGTAGCAGCTATTCCGGAAGGACTTCCTATTATATCAACTCTTGCCCTGGCTCAGGGCATGATGAAAATGGCAAAGTATAACGTGATAGTGAAAAAACTTTCTGCGGTGGAAACCTTAGGCGGAACAACAGTTATATGCACTGATAAAACCGGAACACTTACTCAAAATAAAATTGAGGTAACGGAAGTAATCTCAGCAGACGAAAATTCTGAAAAGAATAAAAAATTGTTGCAACAGATTGCTGTCTTATGCAATACTGCGTCAATACAGATTTCGGGAAGCAAAATAACTGAAATAGGCGACCCGCTTGAAACTGGTTTGCTAAAATATGCACGTAAGCAAGGAAATGATGCAGAGCAAATGCGGCAGCAATTCCCAAAGCTTAGCGAAGTTCCTTTTTCTTCTGAAACTAAACTGATGGCCACATTACACAGTAATGGCAATGGTTTTGTGGTTTATGCAAAAGGTGCTTCGGAAGAAATTCTCAAACAATGCAAGCATATACTTATTGGTTCAGAAATCCGACTATTAAATGAACAAACAAAACTGGAATGGAAAGAAAAATCCGAAAAAATTGCTGCATCAGGTTTAAGAGTAATTGCTGGAGCATATAAGGAAACTACATCCAAAGATAGTTCACTTACCGGGGATTTAGTTTTTGCCGGACTTTACGGTATGATGGATCCACCTGCCGAAGGAGTTTATGAAGCCATTAACGAATGCAAGGATGCCGGCATTCGTGTTGTGATGATTACTGGAGACCATCCGGCAACAGCCAATTACATAGCAAACCAACTTCAAATTTCGGAAAGGAATGAGCCTATGATTGGAAAAAATATGCTTCCTTATGAACAATTAGGGGAGAAGGATAAACAGCAATGGTTAAATACTTCTGTTTTTGCAAGAGTTACCCCTTCACAGAAACTGGATTTGGTGACTGTGTTGCAGGAAAATGGAAATATTGTAGGAATGACGGGTGACGGAGTAAATGATGCCCCGGCATTAAAAAAAGCAGACATTGGTATCGCTATGGGGCAGAGAGGAACTCAGGTAGCACAGGAGGTATCGGACATGGTGTTGAAAGACGATGCATTTTCTTCCATTGTTCATGCTATTAAACAAGGACGGGTAATTTTTAAGAACATTCAGGAATTTGTTATCTATCTCTTGTCATGTAATATGAGTGAGTTGTTTGTGGTTTCTATTGCTGCATTATCAAACCTGCATTTTCAATTAATTCCTTTACAAATACTTTTTATCAATTTGGTAACTGATGTATTGCCTGCCCTTGCTTTGGGTGTGAGCGATGGGAGCCCCTTTGTGATGAAAGAGAAGCCTCGTAATCCTGTCGAGCCACTTTTAAAAACCAGGCAATGGTATGCCGTATGGATATATGCAGCCGTTATTTCTTTTTTCACGCTTGGAGCAGTGTTTGCTAGTCATTTTTTAATTCATACCGGAACAAGATTTGACCCGAAACTGTGTAACAATATTTTATTTTTTACACTCATTTTTTGCCAACTGTTTCATGTATTTAACATGGCATCCGCAAAAACTTCATTTTTCAAATCGGAAGTCTTCCGAAACAAATATGTATGGTATGCACTTTTGTTCTGTGCCCTCATAATATTTTCTGTATTTTTTATTCCGCAAATGAGCAAAGCATTGAATGTTCAAACTCTCCATGCAGATGATTGGTTGATAGTATTTGTTTCAGCTACCGTCTCCTTGCTGGTAATACAACTTTTAAAACGCACTAAATTAATTCACGATGAAGATTAACACAGAAATTATAAAAAGTAATTTATTAATAACCTACATTAACTTGTAAGTAATTAAACTCATGATAGAAAAAATAATTTCATGGTCAACCCACAACCGCTTCTTTGTTTGGATTGGTGTTGTGCTGATTATTGTAGGAGGTGTTTGGTCAGTAATGACAACGCCTGTTGATGCTATACCTGACCTTTCCGAGAATCAGGTAATCGTTTACACCGAGTGGATGGGACGGAATCCGCAAATCATGGAAGACCAAATAACTTATCCCTTGGTTTCTAATTTACAGGGTATTCCTAATGTTAAATCCATTCGTGCTGCTTCCATGTTTGGTATGAGTTTCATCTTCGTCATTTTTAATGATGATGCTGAAATTTACTGGGCAAGAACGCGTGTGTTGGAGAGGTTGAATTTTGCACAACAAGCATTACCGCAAGGCGTAACCCCTTCACTTGGTCCCGATGGAACCGGTGTAGGTCATGTGTTTTGGTACACCCTCCAAGGCGATGGATACGATTTGGGGGAATTGAGAGCTGTGCAGGACTGGTATGTAAAGTTCGCTTTGCAAAATGTGGAAGGAGTGAGTGAAGTGGCCTCATTTGGTGGTTTTCAGAAACAGTACCAGGTAAGCATTAATCCTCATAAACTTGTTTACTACAATGTTTCAGCAATGGATGTGGCTAACGCATTGAAAACAAATAATCGTGATGTAGGTGGAAGTATTTATGAAATGAACCGTATGGGTTATATGATCCGGGGATTGGGGTACATAAAAGACATAAAAGACATTGAAGAAATTTCAGTGGGTGCTTATAAATCAATTCCTATAAAACTGAAAGATGTTGCTGATGTGCAAATGAGCAGTGACATCCGTTTAGGAATAGTGGACGAAAATGGAGAAGGCGAAGTTGTTGGAGGTGTTGTGGTTGCTCGCTATGGAGAAAATCCAAAAGAAGTAATTGACCGGGTTAAAGAAAGGTTAAGTGATGTGGAAAAAGGGTTACCGCCAGGAGTAAAAATAAAAATTGCTTACGACCGAAGCAACCTGATTGAAGCTGCCATTGCTACTCTCAAAGAGGCATTAATTGAAGAAATTATTGTGGTGTCTCTCATTGTGTTACTGTTTCTTTTTCATGTGAGAAGTGCAGTTGTAGCAATCATTACCATTCCCTTATCCGTGCTGATTGGCTTTATGCTTATTAAACTGTTCGGCATTTCACTCAATATTATGTCGCTTGGCGGAATTGCTCTTGCTATTGGAGATTTAGTAGATGCAGGAATTGTAATGACTGAAAATGCCTATAAAGGATTAGTAAAGGCAGTTTTAAAAACAGACGAATAATGGCAAAAGAAAAAATAGGAAATACAAAAGAATTAAGCGAAGAGGAACGCATCAAAATCATTGAGCGTTCATCTCGAACGGTCGGAAGAGCAGTTTTCTTCTCCATCCTTGTTACACTTATATCCTTTGCACCAATTCTATTTTTAGAAGGACAGGAAAAAAAACTTTTTTCACCATTGGTATGGACTAAAACTTTTACTATGATAGGTTCTATCATTGTTGCACTGTTTATTGTTCCAATGCTTTTGCGTTCATTTATGAAGGGCAAACTAATTCCTGAAAGTAGAAACCCTGTTGCCAATTTCTTCATTAAAATTTACAGTCCTGTTTTACGATTATGTCAGCGTTGGAAAAAAACAATTATCGCCATTTCTGTTTTGATAGTATTAGGTAGTATTCCATTTGTACTTCGCTTAGGTTCGGAATTTATGCCTCCATTAGATGAAGGCTCTCTTTTATTCATGCCTGTTATCTTACCTGATGTTTCCAATAATGAAGTTAAACGGATTTTACAGGTGCAGGATAAAATCATCAGCAGTTTTCCGGAAGTTGAAAATGTATTGGGAAAGGCTGGTCGGGCTTATACAGCAACAGACAATGCGCCTTTGAGCATGATAGAAAGTATCATAGTACTAAAACCAAAATCGCAATGGAGAAAAAACATGACCACCGAAAAACTGATTACCGAACTAAACCAAAAGGTTCAGATTCCGGGTGTTACAAACGGTTGGACACAACCAATCATCAACCGAATTAATATGCTTTCAACTGGCGTGAGAACCGATATTGGAGTTAAAATTTACGGACAAAACATAGACACCATTTATAATTTATCACGACAAATTGAAAAATCCTTACAAGGCATTGATGGGCTTGCTGATTTGTATGTTGAACAACTTACAGGGGGGAAATATCTGGATGTAAAAATCAATCGGGAAGAAATTGCACGTTACAACCTTTCGGTAGAAGAGGTAAACATGATCATTGAAATGGCATTGGGCGGCATGCCTTTGACAAACACCATTGAAGGTCGTCAGCGTTTCAGTATTGCAATGCGATTAGCTCAGGATTTTAGAAGTGATATAACAGAAATAAAACGGACTCCCATACAAACATCCGGGTATGGCATAATTCCCTTATCTGCTGTTGCTGATATAACAATTTCAGAGGGTCCGCCAATGATTAACTCTGAAAATGCAATGCTTAGGGGAACGGTTTTGTTTAATGTTCGGGGCAGGGATATGGGCAGCGTAGTTAAAGATGCCAAGGAAAAAATTGATACTGATTTTAAAAATCTTCCAAAAGGGTACTTCATCAATTGGAGCGGACAATATGAAAATAAAGTTCGTGCTGAAAAAAGATTGAAAATCATTATTCCCATTACGTTGCTCATCATTGCCTTTGTTTTGTATTTCACTTTTCACTCAGCCAAGGAAATGCTCATTGTGCTTTCAAGCATTCCCATTGCACTTATCGGGGGCGTGTATTCAATGTATTTTTTCGAAGTAAATTTTTCAGTTGCCGTTGCGGTAGGTTTTATTGCCCTGTTCGGTATTGCAGTAGAAACTGGTGTGTTGATGCTTGTTTATATGAATGAAGCTATACATGATGCAGTAGAAAAGAAAAACAGTGCAGAACTTTCACAGGAAGAAATTCAAGCTGCTGTTTTTTCAGGAGCTGTGATGCGTGTCCGTCCAAAACTAATGACTGTAATGGCAGACATGGTTGGCCTATTGCCAGTGCTATTGGCAACAGGCGTAGGTAGCGATGTAATGAAACCCATTACTATACCTTTTGTTTTCGGACTGATTACTTCCACTCTTTTTGTGCTGATCGTTTTGCCTGTTGTTTACCAATTGGTGAAAGAGCGGGAAGTAAGAAAAAACGGTAAAGTAGAATACCTGGAAATAAAAGATTAAGAGCATGAAAAAGAATATTATAGCTATACTGATAATGTGCTTGTTCCTAACGGATATTCAAGCGCAGGACACCTCCTACATTTCATTGGATAAACTATTACAACAGGTAGAAACAAATTATCCTTCCATCATCCAGTATCAATACAGCATCCAGGCACTGCAAGCCAAAACAGAAGGAGCAAAATCATGGATGCCACCAACTTTTTCAACAGGAATAATGCGTTTTCCCTATAACCTGAAGATGTTGAATGAAAAAAATGATCCAATGAACCAGGCGGGAATTGCTTTTTCCATTGAACAAATGATACCCAACCAAAGTAAACTCAATGCGAAAAAAGAATATCTCAATTCATTGGCAGAAATTGAAAAAAGTAAAAGCGAATGGACTAAAAATGAATTAAGCCGAGAAGCAAAAATTTTATATTACCACAGATATGTTACTGAGAAAAAGCAATCTATTATTACTGAAAGTGAAGAAATACTAAATCTGCTATTAACAACCGCAGAAGCAAAATTCAGTAATAACCAATCGCAACTTCAAACCATTTACAAAGCAAAAGCGCGTTTGGCTGAATTAAAAAATATGCAATATATGTTGTTGGGAATAATTGCAGAAAGCAATATTGGGTTAAATATTCTAATGGTCAGGGATGTAAATACCGTTTTTAAAATTGATACACTGGTTGAGCCGAAGAAAAGTATTTTAACTCCAAACGACACCAATACTATTTCAAAACGAAGCGACATTGTCGCCATGTCAAAATACATTCAATCAATGCAGTTAGAACAACAAGTAATGAAAATTGGAAACCGACCAGACTTTGGAATACGCGCAGAACACATGCAAATGTTTGGTATGCCAAACCAGTGGTCTGTGATGGGAATGATGACAATTCCTATCGTGCCGTGGGCATCAAAAATGTATAGCTCAGAAACAAAATCGATCGGTTTTCAAATTCAGTCAATGGAACTTGAAAAGCAAACCATGAAACTAATGGCAAATAGAATGTTATCCGAAAAATATACAATGCTAAACTATGAAAACGGACAAT
>JAZKBX010000054.1:18694-41616 GCA_040388455.1 Bacteroidota bacterium | reverse complement strand
CCGTCGTCGTCATCCTTGTCGTCAACTCGAAAGAGAGGGCGAAATGCACCAACTTGTTGCAATAAAAACCGGTCTTTTAGATTCTTCGATTGCAACTGATGAGGTCGTAGACCGCGGTGATCTTTTCTCTATTGATGTTGGAAGCCAGGGAGTTTTTTATGCTCCATTTGTTGAACTAGGAATAGGACGTATTTTTAACTATCATAGACGTGGTCGTGTTGTTTGGGTTGGAAATGGCCAACATTTTATTGAAAGAAGTTTAGAAAATAAAATGGCAGACATAAGCGCAAAAATAAAGGAAGCAAGGATAAGTTAATTTTTATGATTGAAACAGATTTCAGATTTGAATTAATAAATAATGGTGCAGTTACGGCAATAATTGGATCAAGACTTTTTTTAAGAGATCCTATAAGGCCACAAACAAGCTCATACGCGATTTATTATAGGCAGGTTAAAAATAGGGATATGGTTAGCGAAAAAAACAGATTTCAAATTACTGCTTTTTCCAAAGATACGCTTGAATTAGAAAATTTATGTCAGGCAATTATTAATGCCCTCGAAGGTAAAAAAGTGTTGAATAGCAATGCTTATTATTCAAATAGTCTACTTGGCCAAACCGATAGTAGAATTAAGCTAGATGATGGATTTTTTTGGAGTATTTTGACTTTTGAGTTCAAGCAATCAATTTAATGTGGTATATCATTTTTATTTTTGATAAACTTTTGCCATGCCAAAAAGAAAATATACAAAGAGCAAGTCGAAGATTGAAACTAAAGTGCAAAAGGTAGAAGATCTCGAATTAAAAAAAGATAGCAACGTCACACGCGAGGACGTAAAATTTCGCGTTACCTTTCTTGCAATGCAATTTTTCAGAGGACGACATTACAAGACCGGAGAAAGCATCGTCCTAACTGAAAAAGACGCGCAAGCGTATTCAAAACGAACCGGTCTAAAGATCGAGCCGTTATTGAAATAATAATTTTTTAACCAATTAAAACCGATGGGCGCAATTAATCCAAATGCACTCAGTAAATTCGTCGGGATTTTGGAGGTAGCACCACAAGCTTCACCAGGATCTTTAGTACGTATTGCCTCAGTGCGCGGTTTGGTAGCGAACTTTGATAACACAGCGAACCAAGTGGATATCAAGGCAGACGATACCGGAACCGTTTTTAAAGGCTTTTTGCCTGAAGTTAGAATAGAAGGATCTTTTCTTGAAAATGTTGTTCGTGACTTAATGCAGTTGTTGCTTGGTGGTACACCTGGCGATGTTGCGGCTTCAATAGTTAATAATCATGTTCAAACAGTAGCGCAAGACGCTTGGGATTATGGTACTTTTCTTGCTTTTGATCATCAAAATGGTGATGGCACTGCTCCAAATCTGGATTCTGTAACAGGAAGTACAGACGGTCTTTTGACTATTGATGTTGATTACACTATTACAAGTGTAAATGGAATTTGGGGTATTGTAATGATTGCAGGAACAAATATCACAGTTATTACTCAGTCTTTGGCAGTTCAAATCGATTACACTCCAAACGCTGCAGAAAATATCACAATTCCAGTAACTTTCACAGAGTCACCAAGGCTTTATTTGAAAATTACTGCAACTGATGCAAACGGCGATGATAGGATCATCATTCTTGACGATTGTACTTTTGAAGGTACTTATGGCATTGAGTTTCTCGATGTTGTAGAAGCAGGAGACTTGAAGGGAACCGACTTTGTCTTTAAGGCAAGTAAAGGTTCAAACTTCATTCTTCAGAATGAAATCCTTTAAATCAAAAACTTAATAAGAAGTTTCGAAGAAGAGAACGTAAATTGTTCTCTTCTTTTTTTTAAGATATTATTAAATTATGGAAGAATTACTACCAAAGAAATATCGAATTGAAATAGAATTTTTCGGAAGATTTAAGAAATCAAAAACGATTTATTTTGACTATGAACAAGGCAGTTTACGCGATTTGATTGAAATGAAAAGTAAGATTGATAATGCTGAAGAGCTTAATAAATGGCTCTTTAATTTTTTAATGAAAAAGACAAAGCAAAGTGATAAACTCACCATGAGGTTATTTTCACAGCTTTGTACTTCGCATAGGTTAGACATAATTCAGCATTTGCTAAAAACTTATGCAAAAGGATATTTCAAAGTAACTGATGTTGAAACTATTATTCATGACAAAACACCTTCAAGCTCTCTAATTTGTTTTTTGCTTGAATATACAAATGAAACTTTAGAATCTTTGCTAGACATGACCTGGGAACGCATTAATTATCTTACCGACGGAATTACTTGGAATAAAAATGAAGAAACGAAGGTAGGCAAAGAAAGAAATCGAAGAAAAATGAGAATGATAGCGTTAAATGAAGAATTTACTGGTGATGATACTGACGCAAAAATAAAGCGTTTGGATGAAAAGATGAAAGCCAAAAAACTTAAAAAATAATTATTATGGGTGATTTTTCAGAAGAGTTTAAAGTTTCAATCATAGCGGACGCAAGCGATATTCAACAAAAAACAAGTGACGCAACCGCAAAACTTAAAGCCTTTACAGACAAAGCAAATCAGAATGCACAAATACGACTTAGGGTAAGTATAGCTGAATTGGAAAATTCTCTTGCTGATGCCAGGAAAAGACTTTCTGATTTTAGAAAAGAAGGTGATAAAAATGGCGAAATTAAAACTAGACTTGAAATATCTGGACTACAACAAAACAAAACCCAGGCCTCAAAACTTTTACGTGATTTGCAGTCCGATGTTAACGATACTGGCAAATCTTTTTTTAGTCTAAATTCAATCGTTGGCGATGCCTTAAAAGCATTTGGAGCATTCTTTCTCATTCGAAAGGTTGCAGACGGTTTAAGGGATGCACTTGATGCTTCAGTGAGTTTTGAAAGTGCTTTTGCTGGTATTAAAAAGACAGTTGACGCTAGCGATGCTGAATTTGGCCAACTTTCAGATCAAATTATCGAACTTTCAAAAAATATCCCGGTTACTGTTGAGGCGCTTTCACATATTGGTGAGCTGGGTGGGCAATTGGGAGTAAAAAAAGGTGACATTATAGATTTTACAAAAACAATTGCAGCTATTGGCGTTTCAACAAATTTAACTACAGAGGAGGCTGCAACCTCATTCGCAAAAATTTCAAATATTTTCCAAGAACCAATTGCAAAAGTAAGCAATTTAGCTTCTTCAGTAGTGGCGTTAGGTAATAATTCCGCAACAACTGAAAGTCAAATCGTAGACTTTACAACTCAAATCGCAGCGGCCGGAAAACTTTCTGGACTTAGCCAAGCAGACGTTGCGGGTATAAGTGCAGCTTTTAGCTCAGTAGGCATTGATGCCGCGGCGGGTGGTACTGCAGTTAGTAAAACACTTCAATCAATTTCTGATGCGGTAAATAAAGGTGGTAAAGATTTAAATGGCTTTGCTAGTGTTTCGGGATTAACCGGCAAAAAATTTACCGAACTTTGGAGGTCTAGTCCGGTCCAGGCCTTTGAAGCTTTCGTTTCTGGTTTAGGAAAGTCTGGTCAAAAAGGATCCGCAATTTTGGATGATTTAGTTGGTAGTGACGTACGTTTAAAGAAAGCATTTTTAAGTGTCGCAAATGCAGGAGACTTGTTAGGACGCTCAGTAGACCTCTCAAATAAAGCTTTTGTTGAAAATACTGCTTTAACAGAAGAGGCAAATAAGCGTTATGAAACAACAGAAAGTAAATTACAGGATATTGATAATCGTTTTACTGCTTTAAAGATTTCTTTTGGAAATTTCTTAAAAGAGGTTGCCGTGCCGGTTTTGAATTTCTTTGTAACGTTGGCAGAAGCTTTAGGAGGTGCTAGCAATGATTTATCTGGCCTTGCGAGCGTAGTAAAAACTCTCGGCATCATTATCACCACTTCTTTAAGCATAGGCACTATAAAGAAAGTTTTTGGCGTTCTTGATACTGCCTTAGGTGGTGTTGCGGGATCTTTTAAGGTTGCCAGCGCCGCGGGTGGTTTAATGCCAGGTATTTTTGGAGCAATTGAGACTGCAGCTGCGGCTTTAGTAAGTCCTATGGGCATACTTACAGCGGCAATCACGGCTGTTTCATTCGTTGTTTTTAGTGCAATCGATGCTGAAAATAAATTACAAACAGCTACCAAAAACCTTAAAGCTGTTTTGAATGATGGCATAAAATTTCCAACTCTGGACGCTTTAAATAAACAATTTCAGGAAATTATTGATAAAACACATGAAACAGGGAAAGCTTTAGATGGCTTTGCAGCTCGACAAGCTTTAGGTGTTGCAGGAGCAGCCACATCTAGTAATCCTCTTAGCCAACCCTCACCTGCAAGTTTTGGCGCGTTGTCACAGGGCAATGCTTTTGACAGTACATTGCAGGCTCCAGGTATTCCAAATGCTAGTTTAGGAGGCGCGGGAGACCAGCAAGCTTTTCAAGCAGAACTCGCTAAATCCGCTACTCAGGTAGCATTATTACAAACAAATTTAATAGGACTTTTAGGCAGTGCGGGCGCTACAAAAACAGAAATCACAGACTTTACTGATAAGTTGGGTGTTTTCCATGGAGCAAACGAACTTAGCGCTGCAGATCAAGAATTATTGACGCAAAAGTTTAAAGATTTAGCACCGGCGACTTTATTGGTTGCTGATAATTTTGAGAATTCAGTACAAAGACAGGTCGATGCTGGCGCGACATGGGAAGATGCAATTAAAACCTCAGTAGAGGCAAATAAAAAACAATTTGAAGCAAATGGCCAAAATGCTGAAGAAATGACACAAACAATTGAGGAAACCTTTGTTGCAAACGTTGCAAAGAGTGGTGACGTTGGTAAGGCGGCTGCTATTGCTTATGGCGCTGGTTTCGGGTCAGATCAAGCACGTGCCGCGATTGAAAAAGGAACTGGAACAATCACGGACACAGAACTTTTAATCCAACTTAACGCCGCAATTCAATCAGGTAAAAATGGTGAGGCGGCCGGTTTACTTCATGCTCTTGGAATTGGAGACGCTGCAAATTTAAAGGCCGTTCAAAAAAGTGGAAAAAATTTAAATCAAGCTGTTATAAATACTTTTGATAGTGCGACTCCTGCAATATTTAGTAGTGGTAAAAATTCAGGTTCTTCTTTAGTTGGAGGCATTATTTCCGGAATTAGCTCGCGTGTTCCACTATTGGGTAGTATTTTATCAAAAATAACAGCAAGCTTAGGATCTTTTGCGTCTATTGGCCAAGTTTTCGCACCTTTAGCATCTCAAATTCCACTTGTTGGTCCTTTGATAAGTACTTTTTCAAAATTGGGAAATAAATCACAAGAATTAAAAGGCCAACTTCAGGATTTACAAAGTGCGGCAAAAAATGTGGGTGGTAGCGGTGGAGGTGGGGGAAGTTTACCTGCAGGAGGAGGTGGCGGGGGTGGTGGAGGTGGAAAAGGATTAGATGAGGCTAAAAAGAAAGCTGAAGAAGCACAAAAGGCCGTCGATGATTTCACTAAATCAGTTGAAGAAAATAATAAAGCTTCCAAAAAACTACGCGATGATGTTACTGCTTTTTATGCTGATATCATTTCTTCTATTGATAAAGCTAAGGAAAAACAAGGGCAACTTACCGACGAATTTGATAAATTCCAAACCCAACAAAATAAAGATTTTGCCGGTGATACTGCAAAAAGAGACGCAAAACTAGCAGAGGATTTAGATAAAGCAAAGCAAGACAAACAGGATTTGGAAGCTCAATTGCAGGCTGCAAAAGATGAGTTTACTGCGAAAAAAGATAAATTAACTGCCGATGATCCAACTGCGATTATCGCTGCTTCAAATGCCATACAGAACGCTCTTGATGCACAACAAATTGCACAAGAAAAATATAACGATGCTGTTAAAACTGGCAATCAATTGCAAATACAGCAAGCAAAATTAACTCTCGATAAAGCAAACCAAGCTGTAGACAAAGCAAATTCTGGTCCTGGAAATGATCTGACGAAACAACAGCAAGCTCTAGCTGATTTGGAAATAAAAAACGCTAAAGATGTTGCTGATTTACAGGATAAAATTAACGATAAAGACAAGGAAATTAACGATACTCTTAAAGAAAGGAAACAAATTGAGGACTTCCTAAACTCTTTGGCAAAAGACACTACTGACGCACAAAAAGCTTATGATGATGCTGTAAAAGGTGGCAACGTTTCGAAAATTGCAGCTGCAAAGGCTGCACTCGATAAAGCTACTGCAGACAAAGCGGAATTTGAAGCTTTCACCGAATCTAAGAGACGTGAAACCTTAACGGAATTTGAACAAAGCCAACTTATTTTAAGTGATAAGGTTGCCGAAAAGAAAGCAGAAGTTGACGCTGAAAAAGCTAAGCAACAACAAATTATTGATATTCAAACAAGGTTTTTGGCATTGCAGAATGCTACTAGTGCTGATGATTTAAAGAAGAAGCAGGCACTTGCTGATTTGGCAAACAATGCTGACTTATTGACTGCAGAGCAAAAGCAAAAAGCATTGAGTGACCTTGGCTTTGGAAATTTGACTGTAGACCAGCAAAATGATCTTCTTAAACAGACTCAAAAGGCAACAGCACTCGATATTGAGACAAAACAGGTCGAAGACCAGCAAATCGAAATCTTAGCTACAAAGCAGAAATATCAAGATCTTGCAGAGCAATATCATGGGGAGAGTGTGGATAAAATGAAGGCAAAAGAGCAAGAGCTTATTGATTTAATCCAGACAGCACAGCAAGAACAAATTAAACTTAATAATTTGGTAGCTGCAAAGGGCAAAACATCAAGTAGTACCACAAATAACAGCACTATTAACGTCACAAATAATAATAATAGTAATGTTGACTCTGAGGCAAATAACAATAATTTATTAAATAAAATAAAATGATAGGAAAAGATTTTGTTTTTGATGGGGTTTCAATTCCTTACACCACTGCTGAAGGTAAGGCAGCTGGTTGGTATGCTGATGTAAAATGGACAGGCGTTGCAACTAGGAATTTTACAACTTCACGTCAAGACTTTCATGGAACAATCGCAAAACCAACTTTTGCCGACGGGAAAGTTATTGATATAAGTGGTGAGATTTTTTCGACTGCGAAAACAAGTAGAGGTGCGGCAAAAAATATTATTGCAGACCTTTTTAAGGTTTTAGATTTTCCTTCTGAAGATAACGAACTTAAGCATTTGGAATTTACTGACGACGATGGGACGGATTGGTATATCGTTTGTAAAGTTTATACGATGCCTCAATATGATCATCAAAGGGGGGAGCCTGTGATAACTTTTTCAACTCAATTATACGCTCCGGATCCTCTTATTTTATCAGCACAACTTCAAACATCGAATGGTATTTATGGTTTATGGGGTGGCATTCATTTGCCTGTAGAATTACCCATCGATTTATCTGGCGCGATAAATTCACTTGAATGCGTAAACAGTGGAAATTTTGCAGCAAAAGCGAAAATAACTATCGTTGGCGATATTTTGAATCCAAAAATTTATAACCTTACGTCCGGAAGATTTTTTCAGCTTAATATTTCAATGGTTGCCGGGGATATTTTGATTATTGATACTGAAAGCGTAACGGCCGAGCTTAATGGCGTAAGTGTTTTGGGGGATCGAGCCGACGGTTCTAATTGGCTTTTTGTGAATTCCGGAACAAACCATTTTCTTTTAGGTGGTGGTGATTTTGATTATAACGCTCAAAATAAAGCTACAATATTGATTGAATGGCACGACACTAAAATAGTTTAAAACTTAAAAATGGCAGTATTTGTCATTTGTTACAGATAAAATATATGGATGTTGTTTTAAAAATTTCGAATGATTACACACCTGAAACCACACAGGCTCAATTTATAAATCCTAGTGATTTAAATTTTTCCCAAGAATTAGTAAATTCAGGAACACTTGGCTTTACTCTTGCTCTATCAGATCATCAAATTAGCTCAATAATCGAAATGAAGAAGGCTACATTATATTCTATTGAGGATGGCACGGATAAATTGCTTTGGAGTGGTTATTTAGATGAAATCGTAAATGATTTTGGATATGTTTTTATAAAATGTGGAGACGAAAAAGATTTTTTGAGAAGTAAAATGACATTTGGTGATATTCATTGGGCTGGCATTAGTGTGCAAACTGGCATGACTGCTTTGTTAAATGAAGTAAATTTACGTAGAGGTCCGAATGAAGGTTTATTAACGCTTGAAACTGACGTAGGCGCTACAATCATAGGTAAAGATTTCTCTACCGGTACTAGTCTTTTTGATATTATTGACCAGTTTACCCAGGCTTTAAACCTTGAATGGAAAGTACTTTTTAATAAAATTTACATCAAAACAACGGTTGGAATTGATAGGTCCATTGCCGGAGCAAATTACATTCAGGTTATTTGGAATAACCAAAGCCCAAATGAAAACACTATTACTAGTTTTAAAAACAGTAGAAGAAGTAGAGATATTGCCACTTCAATAATCGGCAAGTCGAATAGTGGCATTGCGGTTTATGCTGGTGATCTTTCAACTTATGGATCTGTTGAAAGGTCTATATCTATGGATCCCGGAATACTTGCAACTCAAACACAAGAATATGTTCAAAAACATCAAAATTCTCAAATAGAAAGAGATATCGGTATTATAATAAGCGACGAAGAGGCACGTATCATTGAGGTTGGCGACTTGGTTGCAGTAAAAATAATTCATGGCAGTCCTCTTGCGGATGCTGACACAAACTTAAAAGTTATTCAAAAAGGCGCGGTTTTTGAAAATAAAAAACCAACAGTAACCATAAAATTGGCAACTGACACTAAGGAGGTTTCAAGTATGCAAAACTTTTTGGCTTCACTTAACAGACGCATAAAAAGATTTGAATTGTACTAGAATTTATTTTTTGATAGACTCGATTTATGGAAATTATTCAATGTGAAATTAAAGGCGAAACAGGTTTTAAGTGTGGTGAAAGCGGTGTTTGCCATACTGGAATTGATGGTAAACAAAAAGCTTTTAGAGATCAAAAAAGAATAAAAGCTTTGGAATTTGAAAAGAAACCTGCTCCACTCCCACAAACAAGGTTAGAAAGAGAAGAAGAAAATAATTAAACTTTTGAAAATATGGCAATTATTGTTCAGTTACTTAACGGTACAAATCAATGTAGGGATTCTGGTTTCCAAGCAGAAAAAACAGCAATTTTAGAGCAAGGAGTACGGAAAAATTATCTAAATGAATTGGAGGTAACAACAAATCAAGTTGACACCGGCATGTGTTCACTTCAAGTAATACGTGATGCTGTTTCCCCAAATGAAATTTTTATTATTCCTATTTGGGTAACTTCACCGGTAGTTATAGATACTTCCGGAACTGGTTATGTCATTGTTCGTGTCGATAAAACTAAGGTAAATGATGGCTCAGCAAACTTAGATGATGGTACTGGCATAGCTACAATCGAAGCTGTAACAACTTTGCCGATTGATGATGATTACATCATTTTAGCAACGCTCGCGAGCGGTGTTATTACTGATGTAAGGGATTGGCTTCAAATTTCTCAAAATGTACTTGAAGACGCTCTTTATTATGATGAGGATGCGCAAGCAAATGATTCATACCAAATTACAATTCTTGGTTTTAAAGGTTATAGGGACGGCCAAGAATATAGTTGTAAGGCAAATACGACAAATACAGGTCCGGCGACGCTTTCAATTAATGGTATGGCTGCAAAATCAATTCGAAAGAATTTTAATGCCGTTCTTGCTGATGGCGATATCATGGCAGGTCAGATTTTTAGCGTTCGTTATGATGCTGATAATGACTTTTTGCAAATGCAAAGCGTTCCCGCAACCTTGCCAAGTTCTTTAGTGAAAGCTTCCACTGCAGAAGCTAAGGCGGGTACTGACGACAATAATTACATGACACCGCTAAAAACACTTCAGGAAATTGCGTTTTGGGGCGATGTTTACGATGGCGTTTTAGGTGATATTTTTGTAAGTGGTGATATTTCTGCAAATACAAATCTCGCTTATTTAGATCCAACTACTAAAAAATGGAAAAAACTTACTGCACCAGCATTAAATGATACACAATATTATAAATTGGCTTTAATAACTGCAGCCGGTGGTGTCGATGCTATCGTTAAGGTTATGGAAAAAGGATCATGGCCATTAACAACAACTGCAATAAATCCAAACTTTGTTTTCAATCAAACTGGTTTTGATAATATCGTCGGCAATGCGGTTGGCGCTTCTGCAATTTCTTTGGTTATTGATAATACTGGACTTCCAGAATGTACTAGTAGCGGTGGCGTTGTTTCAGGTAAACAAGTCGGCGCGCCTTCCGGAGCAGCTCTTATTTATTTGGTTTTGGAACAACAAGAACAGGCAAATGCTCCGGCATGTTTTAAAGATACGGCTGGCAACGTTATACGCGGTGCGATTATAGCGACTGCAACTATTCCACAAATTAATTTTAGTGGAATTTATCAGGATTTGGCATATTCCTATGGCTCAAATGTCAAAATACCTGCAGGTCAAAAAGTTTATAGAGTTATCGCAAAAGGTGGTGCGATTAATGTTAGCAATTATTATGTTTTCCAAACTGCAGCGGCAACTCAGGTCTTAGATGAAAGCACACAAACATGGAGTGGTATATCAAGAGCAGGAAAAGCAACTGAAACAATCGTTTCAACTCCTTCTGTTGGTTACACAGTAAAAGCTTTTACTGGCAGTAATGGATCTTATGGCTTAACTCCTTCAAATCCTTGGAATAGGATAATTGGTTATGTTTCTGATGTTAATAATTTCTTTTTTGATCCAAATTCAAACATAGAAAAAGTAGATCAAGGTAACTACATATTGAAACCTACACAAGCAAGCGGAATTTTGAAATTTACTACTAATTTTTGCCCTTCAAGTGTTGCTGTAGATGTTGCTTGGGAAAATATTGGTACTTCTGTTTTTACTGGTATTCATAAGGGATTTATTCGAGGTGATTTCAATGTTCTTGGAATTAGTAAATTTGGCGTTTTAGGTGCTGGTGCGCCTGCTGGCATTTCTACTGCTGATAGTTATGCAGGCGCATTGAAAGATGCTGCCCCTGGTAGAATAGGTACTTCTAATGGTAAATACCCAGTAGCTGCAAATTTCTTTTTGTCTACAGGCAATGGTCAAAACCATGTTTATTGCGTTAGAATGGAGGATGGATTTTATATTTACAATGGTTATCCTGCGCGTGCTACGGCTGTTTCTGGTGGCACGACATCATTTACAGAAACCGACGTTACTTACTCTATAAGGGCAAAGGCTGCAACTTAATTTTTTATTTTTATGGAATTTTTCTGGCCGTTAAAAGAAATACACATTACTCAGGCATTTGGTAACAAGAGTTCGGCGTATGCGATGGGCTATCACATGGGCATTGATTTGAGGGCTTCAAGAAGAACGCCTGTTTATGCAGCTCAAAGCGGTCTTGTCGCAGTCGCAAAAACTTTAGCTCCTTTCGATGGCTACGGTTGTCATATTGCCCTAGATCATGGAAATAGCATTTTTAGCGTGTATGGCCATTTAGACGAAGTTCTCGTCACAATTAATGAAATTGTCGTTGCAGGGCAACTTATTGGCCTTTCAGGTGGCAACCCAAAAGATTATCAAAAGCCTAAGTCAGGTTATACTAAGGCAGGTTTTAGTACGGCATATCATTTACACTACGAATTAGATAAAGGAGCAATAGGCGCTAGTCATTGCATCAATCCGACTCCAATAACAATTTTTAACCCAATTTATAAGATGGCAGATCAAAATTTCATACCTGACTGGGCAAAAGCTTCAGTCGATAAAGCACACAAAAAAGGACTTGAACTCCCAAGCCCAAATACCCCACCACAAAAATACGAAATGGCTGTTTATTTCGATAAGCTAGGCTTGCTTGATAAACTTCCGGATCAAAAGTAAAATAACCCCGCACAATCGTGCAGAGGGTGCAGAAAACGCTATAATTCGAGTTTATAGCGTTTTTTTATTGGTTAAGTATTCTTTCTGCAGTATGACTAATAACACCTTCGCGCATAGCTATTTTTGCAATTTCGGCATCTTTTTGCATTTGCTCTTCTCTAATTATGATTTTTATTACATCAATAAGATCTTTAATCTCTGTCCTATTAAGGACTAAAGCGCTAACGGGATCATTGCTTTCAATCCAATTTTCAAAATCCTTTAATTCCTGTTTTGCTTCATTTAAAGTCATTTTAAAGTAAATATTAAGAAATAGTTTTAAAAATTTCGTAAGCAATTTGCGGAACAATCGAGTTACCTAAAGCTTTAAGGCGGTGTGATTTAAAGGGTAACCCATCATCATTTCTACAAATTTTGGTTCCAATTTTAAGCCAGTTTTTATCATAAATTGCTCTGCCAGGTTTCCCGGCGGCACTGTTTTCCGACCTGTTTTTAGTCGATTGATCTTTCTTTTTTGCCATGATTTTTCGGTCCTGGTATTTATCATTGTCGCAGTTGGCGTGAGCCATAAACCAAATTCTTTGTCGTTTGTGGGGCGCGTTAACGCTGCAAGCTGGAATAATGAGCGGTTGTACTTCATAACCAGTGGCTTCCAAATCAAAGCACACTTGTTCGAATACCAATCCGTTTTCGATAGTAAGGATCCCACTGACATTTTCAGCAATAATCCATGTTGGCTTGATAATTCGTATAATTCTAAGCATTTCAGGCCAGAGATAGCGGTCATCTTCTTTTCCTCTTCTTGAACCTGCTTGGCTAAATGGCTGGCAGGGAAACCCGCCTGTGAGGATATCAATTCTTCCAGTGTAATTTGATGGGATAATTTTTTTAATGTCGGCATATCTTTTTACTTTAGGAAAAATCTTTTTTAAAACTTTTATGCAAAATGGATCGATTTCAACTTGGAAAATATTTTGCCAGCCCATCCACTTTGCAGCCAAGTCAAAACCGCCAATACCACTAAATAAGCTAGCATGTTTCATAGGTTATTATTCATGAAAAAAAACTAAAAATATAAAATAACCTGTTGTAACGAAATATAATGCTGAAAAGAATATGTTTAGAGAAGGAATACTGTAGAAGATTACACTTAAAATTAAGGAAATATAGGCAAATATTATTATTAATTTATATTGGCTTACAATCCGTTTTATGGCTGCATGTTGAATCATTTTTTTGTTTGTTTGGTAAAAAATTAGGTTAGTGTTTGATACTGAGAATTACATAAATTAATACTAGTCCGGTGAAAAACCCTATAAGGAAAGCAGTTACTTCTATTCTGTTATTCATATTTAAGATTCTGAAGGGATAAGTTTTTTTGAAGGAAATAAGATGAGTCCAGTAACATTTTTCTTCTCTTTTATTTTATCGCATTTATGTAATATTTGCGTAACATTTTCCGTAGCTGTAACAATGAAGTTACACTGCGAGCAAACAAATAATTGTAATTTATCAATCATAGCTTTTAGAGTTTATCAAAATCATACATGTTCGACATAGGAATACCCTTTGATTTTTGAGCTTTGCGTTTTTCAAAAAGTTTTTTCCTCGACTGTTTGGTTTCTGGTGAGTTCCAGAACTTTTTAAATGTTTCAGTTTTTTCCATAGTGTTTTACCTTTCGGCTTAAAAATTAAATCACGATGGCAATATTAATCTGATTTGATTTAGAGTCAAATTTTGTTTACACAAAGCTGTTGCTAGATTTACTAATTGTTAAGTACGTTTAACATGTTAAAGTCTATTAATTGTAATTTATTGGCTTATTTTAAACGAAATTTAGACATTATGATAAAATCATATTGCAATGTAGTGCAACGTAAGGTAAGATTGAATGGATTTAATTATTTTTACTATTTTATGACCACTCTGCACGCACTGGAAAATTTACATAAAGCTGGTAAAAAACTTAAAAAAGAATTTTTAAAACTTTTTTTCAAACCAGTCCCTAAAAAAAGAATTCATAAATGTAGACATGTTATTGAACCAAAATACGAAGAGTATGTTTATTTTATTGAATTTACCCGGGCTTTCATTTTAGAAAAAGTTGTACGAAATGCTCATTATAATTTCTTGGTAGTTTCTAAAAATGAAGAGGAAGCTAAAACCCAAGTAAGGGATTTTATTCATAAAAATTTCGGACAAATGGAAAAGAATGAGAATAGATACATGGATATTGGTATTAAAATGCCATATTTTAAAGAATATTTTGATGCTATGAAAAAAAATCTAATCACTTATTTAAACAAATATGAGTCAACAGACAATCCCAAAAACTAGCAATTTTCCTATTGGCAAATGTCCTGAGTGCAACGGTGATCTTTTCGAGGAAGTCGAGGAAAAAGGCGATTATCATCCAGACCATGAATTTATTTATTATGAAAAGTTTATAGCTTGCAGTATGTGCCCATTTACTAAGGAATATGATGCTGAAGATAGTTATAGCGCTGATGATAGCGAAATAATACTTAGTGGTAATTAAAAAATATTGATCTTTAAAATCTGGTGTGTGGCGGAAAGAGACGCGGCAAGCGCGGGAACAAGCGCGCATGGAAGTTGCGGTTATGGGCATAATCAGAGCTGGCTGCATAGAAGCGCACCCATAACAATTATAAGTAGGGATACGACTAACAAATTGATAGCCATAAATAAATTGCGGACACTGGCTGGCGCCGCATCTCGGCAATACTTATTACATCAGATTTTAGGGATTAAACCCTTAGGCTTTTCTAGGGATTGTGGGTTTTGTAAGCAGGGAAGCTTACATGTAAAAGAAACCGCGCGCTACGGACTTTTCCCACATTCTAAAATATTTTAAATTTTATGACTAAAAGTGAATGTTGCAACGTCGAAATTGAAATTAATAAATCGGGATTTTATGGGTGGTGTACCGCATGTCACTCAATAATAATTTTTGATAGGAAAGGGGAAATAAGGAAACTGGAATTTTCTGAAAAGCAAGAAAAAGTGCCAATACAAACAACTCTATTCGATTCTTAATATTTTTTAACAAAATTTATGGAAAAAAAGACATTTGAGCAGTGCATGCTCGAAAAAATGAAAAACAAAGAAGTTACCCCAGGGCAAAGATTGATATTTAAAGTTAGGACACTTTGGGAACTGAGTAAGTCGACCTTGGAATTTGATCAATTTTATAAAATAAAAGTTCAGCGTTTCTGCAACGATATTGATAACGAAATCCAATGCTTGAACAAATAGTGACTATCATTTGCGAGACGTGCCAAAAAGAATTTTCCTATAAAAGGAAGGGATTTAAAATCCGTACTATGTGTAGCGTCGAATGTTCCCGGAAAAAATTTGCAAAACAAAAAATAATCAAAAATACTTATCCTTATAACCAAAATAATTTATGAATCATGATCAATGTACGCACTCACCAGATCATAAAGTCTGTGAAATGTGTGAGCAAATGTCACTTAAGCAAGTGGAAAATCAATTTATGGAAAGTCCTGATGGAAAATCTAAAATAACTTTAAATGTCAATAATGCAGGTGAAAAAGAAATTGAAAACAATTCTAGTTTTCATGATACCTGTAATGATATAAAAGCTTGTGAAACATGCTCCGTATTTTCAGCTGAAGAAAGAGATCTTTTAAGATTATGGCCTAGAAATATTGCCTTTCCTTATTCTATTTTTGAAAAAAATAAAGAATTTATACCTTTTTTTATTGATGTTATAAAGCAAAGTCACAAAAATGGGTGGGAAAAACATCGACAATACACGAATGAAATTATAACTGCAAAAGCAAAAATATCTTATGATGATGGCAAAAAGTTTATGCTTTATTCTCTTGAAAGTTTTATTGAAAATGAAAGGGAACTTTTAGAATAGTGATTGTAACTAACAACCGTCTTTTATTAAATTTTGGCTTATTAATAACAAATTATATTGTAACTATTAAAATTTCATGACAACCGAAGAAAAAATAAAGGCAATCGAAATCGCATGCCAGAAGGCTAATCCTGAGATTATGGAGCCTAGATTTGGATGTCGAGTGAAATTAAAACAGAATGGTAATGATGGCATCATTTTAAATGAAGCATATGGAATATGGCTTTATTATAATTACGATGCGCAACAAATTTTTGTTAGAAATTTTGAAAAAGATGAAATCCTCGGCCGAGAAATCCAGCTTGCGGATGTGCTTTTGGCTATTGCGAAGGAAAATCTTTGGATGGCAATTGATGAATTGGGGCGTTTTATGGATTGGGAGGGCAAGCATGCAACTTATAATCTGATAAAACCTATAATCACTTGGGATTTAACCAAAAATCTAAACGGCCAGAAAGAAGAAGTTGTCGACTTTATTTTTAACCTACTTCAAAAATGAAAGTAAAAAAAATCTTTAAATATCCGACTGGCACTGTAATTCCTGAAGGGGCGAGCTATCTTTCCACAATTACGCAAACTTCAGAATACAATCGATTTGCCAATCATAAAAAAGGTGAATGGATTCCATGTTGGTATGTATGGCATTACTTTTTAGTTGAAGTAGAGGAAAAAGAGGGTAGGCTCCGAAATGTCGCTGATAAAAGCTAGCCGCCTGCTTCTAGCGGTCAAATCGACTTAATTCTTAATAACTTAAAATGATCAAACCGAAAATCAAGTGTGAAGCTTGCGGCGAGAATGCTCAATACAACGAAGAATATGACTGTGAGCAATATGCAGTAATGCTTGAAGACGTTGGAATGAGGCCAAGGCAGTATCTTATTTGTGAAAATTGTTATTTCAAAATTGAAAGAATTTTAAATTTTAAAAAAAGAATATGAATCATGAAAAATGCAGACATTTACTTGACCATAAATCATGCCATAAATGTGAAGAAAAACTTGATATACTGCTTGAAGATGTAATTTTTAAAGTCCATGAAATTGGTTATGATGTGCCAAGTAAAATGATCTCAGAAGTTACATATGAAGAAGCATTTATAGATCCGTTATTTTGGCAATTTCTTGCTAAAAGAATGGACTGGAAAGGTTTTAGGAGAAATTCTTCAGATAGTACTTGGTCACTTTATGACATGGGAAAAAGTACTGACGCGGATTTATTTAGTGACCATTGGATTCCTGAATGGCTTTTTAGATGGCATAAATTTATTGATCATATTGCTCAAAACAAATCAATTGAATCATTCTTTAAAAATTTTAAAAAATGTCAAACAAAAAAGAGTTTATAGGTGGCTATTCTTCTTATTCTGAGACTTGGCCACTTGCTTGCAGCCAGTGCAATACATATATTGGTTTTTCAAATAAAGAATCTAAAGCAAAAATAGTTTGCCGAAATTGCCAAAGTAGAGAAGTTTTTAAATCACTAAATGAGTAAGTATAAGAATAAAAAAGTAGAAATTGATGGCTATAAATTTGATTCGATAAAAGAAGGTAACAAATATATTGAACTCAAAAACCTAAAGGTTGGGGGTATTGTGAAGGATTTTACTGTACACCCTAAATTTTCGATTATAGAGGCGTTTGAAAAAGATGGCGTAAAACATCGTGTTCGATATTATATCGCCGATTTCGACGTATATTATGCTGATGGCATGAGGGAAATAATAGATATTAAACCTTACATTAAGAAAACTGGTAAATATTTCCTAACAGCGGTGTTTTTGATTAAAGCTAGGCTTTTTGATCTTAAATATCCCGACTTAACTCTTGTAATCGAATGATTGAAGTTTGCTCACAATGTGGCGCTGAAATAGTTAAGGGATTTGCTTTTATTTATCTCAAATCAAAAAATAAAGATATTTTCTGTAATGATTGTGTGGATAAATCAAGTACCTTTTTATGAAAAGGGATATCGATTTGAGCTTAAAAATGGGTAAGCTTAGCAGGAAAACTAGATATAAAGTGTAAAGTGTTGCAATTAGTTGCAATGTGATGTATCATTCTTTCGTAAGCCAATTTATTTACAAATTTTATTTTTTAATTTTTTTACCATGGAAACCCAAAAAGACATCAAGAAATCTTCAGAAGATGATATTCCATTACCTTTTGATAATATTGAATCGCCAACAGTAAAACCTTATATCAATGAAGAGACTGGCGAATTAATGCCAGGAACAAGGTTTAAGGCAAAAAATGCAACGAATACTGCTCCTGCAATTATTCCTAATACTAAATCAGCTGAATTGCCAAAAGGAATACCGGCAACTCCTTTCATGAAACTTTTAAACACAAAAAAAAATGCCCTCAATAATTTTTTGGGTGATGAGAAAAGAGCTTTAGTTTTTATGTCTGCAGTTGTTCATTGTATGGATAAAATTCCTGAGCTTGGAGAATGTACTCATGACTCTTTACTTGGAGCATTTATGGAGTGTGCTGCATTAGATCTTTATCCCGGTAGTGCACAGGGTGATTGTTATGTACTGCCTTATGCTGGTAAAGCTCAATTTCAA
Organism: Bacteroidota bacterium; assembly: GCA_040388455.1. Taxonomy (GTDB): domain Bacteria; phylum Bacteroidota; class Bacteroidia; order 2-12-FULL-35-15; family 2-12-FULL-35-15; genus 2-12-FULL-35-15. The sequence continues at coordinate 23,201 of JAZKBX010000054.1, read as the reverse complement.
TTGGGTTATAAAGGAATAAAAACATTAGCTTTTAGATCTGGAATTTGCAGATTAAATATGGAGGTAGTTTATGAAAATGATAAATATAAAGAAACCCTTGGTACAAATCCAAAAATAGATCATATAAAACCAGCATTTGGTAATCCAAGGGGTAGAGCAATAGGTGCTTATGCCGCTGCAGAGGTAACGCCAGGACATTGGGCTTTTAAATCTATGAGTGAAGAAGAAATTATGAGAGTTAAGGCAACATCAAAAGCTGCAGGTAATAAATATTCACCTTGGAATAGTAATGATCCATTAAAAACAATGTGGGGTAAAACTGCCTTAAAACAACTTGGGAAAGTTATGCCTACTTCAGATAAATTACAGCGTGCTATTTATTTGGATAATGTTTGTGAGCGTGGAGGATATATTGAAGGTGAAGGGCAAATTATTGAAGTTCCTTTTGAGTCTGACGAAAATGTAATTGAACATGGAAAAGATAAAAAACAACAAATGAGGAACAAAAAGAAATAATTATTTTTTGAAATTATAATTTGCTTAACTTATGAATAAATACGCTACATTATCACCTGAAGAATTAGAAAAACATCTATCAAATTTCCTTATTTCTTCCTGGTCCCAAAGTTCTATTTCAGATTTTATCCGGAACGAAAAATCTTTTGAAAGAAAACATATTTTTAGAGATTACTCAAAACAAAAAGGTATGTCTGCAATAATTGGCGATGTTTACGATAAGGCTTTAAATCATTTTTTTGAAGTTTATAAAGTTTCAAAAGAAAAAACTGGTTTTGATGCTTTAATGCAGGTTGCACATAATAAACTCGACTCAATAGGTGCTAACAAATATCGTGCACAAAAAGATAAAACTATTTCTCAGCTTCAGCTTAAAGCTTTAAATGCAGTAAATTTTTTAATCAAAAATTTTCTTTCCGAATTTTCAGTTTATGAAAATGAAATACAAGAAATTATTGGTATTCAAAATAAGATTACTGAATTTATAAGCATCAATGATATTGATATTCCGTTGCCATTGGTAACAAAGCCAGACTTAATTTTTATTGATAAAGGTGGCTTTCTAGCTGTGCTTGACCATAAATCTAAATATTCTTATACGAAACAAGCTGATGTAAATTTACGTTACTCTAATCAGAGTATTGCCTACATTCTTGCTGTTAACGAATGGATAAAAAAACAAAAAGATATCGTAAAAAAATATCCAAAAGCAATAGAAGGTGTTAAAAAATTCTTTTTTTATGAAAATAAGTTTTCCAAAAATAAGGATAATAGTAATCAAATAAGGCAAATTCCAATTGATATTGAGAAAAGCAGAGTGCTTTATGAACAAGTTTTATTTGAGGGTATTTGGCGTGTTATGGAAGCTGTACAGAATCCTGATTATGTCTATTTAATGAATCCAAATGATTATTTTGAGGATGGCGAAGAGATTATAAATTTTTGGATAAAAACTCACCTTGAAGGACTAGAAGGTTTCCCAAAATTAAAACCGCATCAAATTACATTGCTGAAGAAAAAACGGTCCGCGATCCGTCGTGCTTCACTTGTTGGTATACCTCAAAATATTATTAAACAATTTTCTCAACCTAAGAAATTTATCTCATTAACACCTAAAGATATGGAAAACATGACAATCGCACAAAGAATAGAGCATCGACTTAGCACCTTTGGCTATCCGGTAAAAATAGCACACGTTATTGAAGGTTATTCATGCGATACATATCTTGTGGATGTAAATGCCGGGCTTAAAATTTCAAAAATTTATAATTATGAAATGGATATTGCTAACGCTGTTGGTGTTTCTAACGTGCGTATAGCTAAAACTCTTGTTAATTATGATGATGCCGCCTTCGTTTCAATTGAGGTGAAGAGAAAAGATTTAAGGCCTTTATTTCTTGAACAAAGTGAAATACCTGGTGGTTGGGAGCTGCCACTTGGTAAAGATAATTTTGGGAAAGTGTTTTCTTGGGATATCGGTAACCCTACCACGCCGCATTTAATGATAGCTGGCACGAGTGGAAGTGGTAAATCGGTAACAATCCTCACTATTATTGAAACCGCGCGTAAAAAGGGCATTAAAATAACGATTTTGGATCCTAAGTATGATGAGAAGTTTTTATCTTATAAAAATAAGCGTGGCGTTACAGTTATGAATGAGTTGCCTGAAATAGAAAAATTCATGAAATCTAAAGTCGAAGAAATGGACGAAATTTTTAAAGCTTATGGCGCGCGCGGCGCTAGTGAAAACAAACAGCTTATTATTTTTGATGAGGCTGCAGACTGTTTTGCACGACAAAGTAGAAGTATTGAATATCCAGAAGATTTTGAAGATTGGGGAGAAGATGAACAAAAACAATTCGAACGCGAAGCAAAACGATTCAAAACTTTGGAAGAAAATACTCTAATTCTTTCTCAAAAAGCACGCTCTGCAGGTATTCATTTAGTTTTAGCTGCACAACGTTTCAGTGTTAAGGTTTTGAGTGGTGATGCAAAAGCAAACTTTTCAACACGATTATGCCTTTTTGTTAAAAGCTCTATCGATTCGAGAGTTATGTTAGATCAAGAAGGTGCGGAAAAACTTAGAGGTAAAGGTGATGCACTTTTAAGTTCGCCAGAGAGTTCCGAACCTGTAAGGCTTCAATGTTTTATCAGTAAAAACTTTTAAGGAAGAGAAAAAGAAGATAAAGAGTAATTAATTTTATATGTTATTTGCTGGCCAGCAATAAACAAAACCCTATTTATTTTATAAGCCGAAAGGCAAAACACATGAAGAATGAAAAACAAAAAGCAGTAAGTTTATTTCTTGTTTCTGCAGCTTTAATGCTCACCATGGCAGGCTGTGATTCAAACAGTGAAGAAAAAGTTACTCCAAAGCAAAGTGGTAAACCTATGCCTCACGTTCAACAAGAAGAGCAGAAACAGCCAGAGAAACCAAAGCCAATTGAGATTGATAAACAATCCGGACTGCAGTTTGAAATTACTAATCAGCACGTTGCTAAAGAGGAGGACGGCGGCATGACTTTTGTTGACGTTGTTATTCCAAAAGATAATATCTCTAATCTTAAAAAAGTAGCCAAAGAAATGGAAAAAAGAAATCCACAAGTTTACGTTAGATTTTTTTATGATAGAGATATCGCGAAAAATTTTGATCAAGCTATAAATACGCCAAACGTTGAACAATATTTGAAGGTTTATGGAAATTTAGCTTACGTCTACGTTACTGGTTTTGAAGTTCCAAATAAAAACGTTTTAATCGATGGCGGTTATGAACTGCAGCCAATTGAATAATCTTAAAAATAGGGGGTGGAATAATAATCTAAAATAAAGGGAGTAATTACCCTTGAACCCAAGAAAATATTTCCGTTATGAGTTCGAATCTCATCATTGCATTTCATCTTGAAATTCAGTGTGGCGAAATGGTATACGCGCCCCCGCCTTTTTAAAACTTGAAAAGAAGTCGACTTTATTTTAAAAAATGCTAGAAAGTAAAAAACTATTTTATAATCCAAATTAAATGCAAAAAAGTATAAATATTCCAACTCCTGAAAGAGAATGGTCGGTAAAGGAACTTGATAAGAATAAAAGTTTTCCTTATAAGCAAAGAATGATATGGAAATTTATCAAGTCAGGAAAATTAAAAACGAAAAATTATAGCCCTAAAAAAATCCGAATTACTCAATCCGAGATTGAGAATTTTTTAAAAAGACAGGAAAAAGCAAACGCTAAAAAATAACCTTGTTGCGTCCAAAAAGTAAATGTATAATTCCGCTGATTTAACCTAAACCAATGAAAATACGTGCACAATATCAGGTAAATAGCTGGGGTTATCCGTTCCGAAGCTTTTATAGTGTTTTGGTTAAATCACCGGTTAACTCTAGCTTTTTATCTGATATTTTTTAATAAAAAACAAAAATTTTATGGCTAAACAAAGGCTTGTAAAGACATCTTTTTGGGATGAGGATGAGTGGGTTCAAAGTTTAAATTCAAGTGAGACGCTTCTTTATTTATATTTAATTACTTGTCCTAAAAATTCACTTTGTGGCATATTTAAGGTTTTAACGAGTCATATAAAACTTGGAACAAAACTTTCTGAAGAAGAAATTTTGAAATGTTTTAAAAAGTTTGAAAATGATAAGAAAATAATCTTAAAAGATGAGTGGATTATTTTGGTAAATCGTAAAAAACATCAAAACCCTTCGCCTAAAATTTCAAGGGGAATTGAGCGTGAACTTTTAGAAATTCCGCAAGAGATAGTCAATTTAGCATACGGTATCGATACCCCATCGATACCAAAGCGCAAGTCTAAGGTAAAGGTTAAGTCTAAAGTAGAGGTAGGTAAGGTATTTTCAAAAATTTCTAAAGAGTATGAATTTTCAAAACTTCTTTTTGATTTGATTTGCAAAAATAATATTAGCCATAGTTTTAATAAGCTTTCTGAAGAAGAAGAACAAGAGCAAATACAGGATTATTGTGCTGATTGTGACGCTGT
>JAZKBX010000054.1:0-18681 GCA_040388455.1 Bacteroidota bacterium | reverse complement strand
AAAGGGATCCGGAACATGTTGAATTTTTAATTCAATGGTGTCAACAAGACGATTTTTGGAAGGCAAACATACTTTCTATGGGGAAATTCAGGAAACAGTTTGATCAGCTTACTGCTAAAGCTCAATTTGATTTTGAAAAAGCTAAAACTAAATCCAATAAGAATAAAATTTTATGATGTACATTATTGTTACTAAAAACTCAAAAGTAGTAGTTACTGAAAAGGAAAAGGAGGATTTTTTGCTTCGATATCAAAATTCTCAAAGTGGTTTACTAAGATTGAAAGGTCAGTATGTAGACCGTATGGGCATTGAAATTTATGAGTTGCCTTTTTTTATAAAGCAAGAAGAAGATAAGCTTAAATTGCGTGGACTTCGAAGGTGTAAGCATTGTGCTGAAATCATCAATAGAATGGATAAATGTGGATGTGTTGACGACCATTCTAAGCGTGAGCAAGAGAATATTTTTAACATGGGAAATCTTTCAAATAAACTTATTTCATAACCAAGCAAATATCATGAAAGAACGTAAACCGCGAGCAATAAAAACTAATGAAGCAACTAAAACAGAAGCTTCAATTGAATTTAAAACACCAGCTTTAATTGCACAACGTAAAAAACAACTGCAAACTGAAATTTTGAAGAATTTTAAAAAACATAAAATTGGTATTGATTTAGCACGGTCAGGGCAAGACGAAACGCATATTTATAAAACTACCTTTAGAAGAACGGATAGTGATTTTTTTGAAACTAAATTTAAATTGCTGAAAATTTGCATGGAATATTATCACTGGAAAATGGTTATCCAGTTTGAAAGGCCAATTAAAAAACTCCACATAAGCTATAAAGCTTCTTTTATCCCTAACGACTCGGGTTTTGATACTCAAATAAACTCAGAAAGAGAGCTTATGCGCGATATTAGAATAGATCCGCAACAAGACTTATTCCAAGAGCAAAGGCAGGCTAGAATGGAAAAACACGAAGAAAACATAAGGCATATTGAGAAAAATAGATTTGAATTTTTACAAAATAATCCTGAAACTCATTGCGATGTTTCAGTTGCGGAATTTAAGAATAAGGATGAGGTTATTGTTACGTTCAAAATACCCCCAACAGTAGTTGAATTTTTGAATATAAAACGTTTTAATATCGCTGATAATTATTATTTGAGACTTTCTAATAGTCAGGTCGAGGACTGCGAAATAGAGCGCGTAGAAGAAGAATTAGAACAAGTGCCAGCGCACAAATAATAAGTTTGTTTTTCAATTTCACTTTTTAACCTAAAAAACATGAAAATATTTGAATGGATTCTAGTAATTATGAACAGCTTTTTGTTTCTTGGATTTGCGGCCGCATTTTTTATCCGTGCTGAAAATAACGTAAAAATTGCAGGGTTTATTTTTGGCGTTGTGTCACTCTGCAATCTCTATTTTATTTTCAATCAAGTTGGAATACTTTAAATTTTATTTCTTTTATTAAAATACTTAAAAAATGTCTTATACACTCAATAAAGTACAGATAATCGGACACTTAGCTCAGGACCCGGAAATGAGACAAACCTCTACCGGCAACTTAATCGCAAATATGGCTATCGCTACAAGCGAAGAATGGAAAACGCCGGAAGGTGAAAAGAAAAGCCGGGTTGAATATCACCGCGTTGTTGTTTTTGGAAATTTTGCTGACACATGCAGTAAACACTTACGTAAAGGCGATAAAGTTTACGTCGAGGGTATTCTTCAAACCAATGTTTGGGAAAACGAAAATGGCGAAAAGAGATATAAAACTGAGATAGTTTCTAAGAGCATGATTTTCTTGAAATTAAAATCAGATAATAAACCTAAGGATAGCGGGTTATCTGATGACGATATTTAAAATGCAAACTTATTTACTTTTTCATTTGATAACAATTTGCTTTTTATTTATAGGTTTTATGGTTTATGTTTTCTTCAAAGATAATTTTTAATTTTTTACTTTATTCTCAAAATGAATTTACTTTTTATTGATACTGAAACAACCGGATTGAATGAAACAGATCGACTTATCCAAGTTGGGCATAAATTGCGACTTCCTGGATATGATAGTGATATCTCATGCGAACTTTTCAAGCCAGCCGTGCCGATTTCGTTTGAAGCTATGGCAGTGCATCATATAACTTATGCAATGGTCGAAGATAAAGAAACTTTTGCCAGTTCGCCTCTCAAAATAAAACTTCAGCAAATGGCTGATAATACTATTTTTATTGCCCATAATGCGAAGTTTGATTTAAGAATGTTTCAGAAAGAGGATGTGTATTTTAAGCTTGTTATTGATACCTACCGCGTGGCGATGCATCTTATTGATTTGCCATGCTATAAACTCCAATATTTACGCTACGCTTTAGATTTTAATGTCGATGCAGTTGCTCACGATGCCGCTGGAGACGTTGCTGTACTTGAAAAACTTTGGGAATATCTTTACATGAAAGCTGTACAAAATCTTTCAACTTCCGAACCTGAAAAAGTTATTGACTATTTACTCACACTTTCTAGCTCCCCAGTGCTTTTAAAAACATTTAGTTTTGGAAAATATAAAGATAAAACTTTTTTAGAAGTCGCCGGTTTTGATCGTAGCTATTTGTCTTGGCTCTGGAATTCGGAAGTGAGCAAAATCGAATCAGATCGAAATGAGGATTTAGTATATACGCTTAGCCAATATTTAAACCATTCAAACTAAATGCCAAAAAAGAAACCAATCAAATTAACGGAAATACTTGCAGAAAAAGCTTTAAGAAAAACAGAACTTGGTCGTTATCGGAAATGCAAATCGCCTTTTTGTAAAAAGAAATTTTGTTGGAAAAATACTAAGGTTGGTCAGCAATATTGTTCCATACCTTGCGTTTTAAATGATCCAAATCGATTAATTGGCCGTAAGAGTGTTGTTGACGAAGAAGCATTATCTAAATTGAGATATGCTTTTATGGTTGGCTCTACTGATGACGAAGCATGTGAATATGCCGGTATTTCTACAACTGCCTTACAACATTATCAAGAAAAAAATTCTGATTTTAAATTGGAAAAACAGGGTTTAAAGAATAGTCGTGTCTTAAAATCTAGGATCAAGATTTATGGGGATATTGATTATAATATTGATGTTGCTAAGTGGAATCTCGAAAAGCTTAGGAAAAAGGAATATGGCACTAAGGTTTCATTTGATGCCATCGTTTTTAATGGTGAAATGGATCCTGCACACAAGAAAAGGGCAAAAGAGATTTTTGAATCACTTGATGAATAATTTTGAATTTATGGATGATCAAATTTGTAAGGCTGCAAATCAGTTTAAAAAGGCAATAGAAGACACCGGAAGGTCGAACGTTGTTATTATCTATTCTTATTTGGGAAAACGTGAGAGTGATAAAGCTAACATTGTTTTCACTCGTCACATTGCCGATAACTTCATGCACGTTTTAGGTGTGTGTGACCTTGTTCGGCATGATCTTTTAAATGGCAATGAACAAGGTTAATTTTTATTTTTTAATTTTAAATTTATGTTTTTTTTCGAGGCAAAGAAAATAATGGAGGAATTTGAAAATGGTTCAAATTCTGAGAAAGTAGTCAATTTAGTGGAGGCTTGTAAAATGATTGTAAAAAATCAAGAACGTGCAAAAGTTCAGGAAGCTTATCAAAGTGGGTATGATGCTGGTTATCAAAATGGTTTTGATGAGGGTATTGCAAGCGTGCATAAAAAAAAAGAGAAAATTGACCTAAAGGAACTTTGCAAGAAAAATGAGGTAAGAATTCAGTGGTTAGAGAAGCGTGTGCGAGCAATTGAGGATAAAATTCAGTTTACCGATTTTCGAGCATAAACTTTACAATTGGCTTAATCGTTAACCAAAATCTATTTAATTGATAACAATATTTTAATGCAAATTATTCAAGGTCAATGTAAAAAACAGTCTAGGAACGTAAAAATTGAGGATTTACCACGTGTAAAAAGAGAAGCTTTAGAAATGTTAGCTTTATGCCATAAACCCCTAGGACGCTTCCCATACGCACTAGCTTTAGCGCATTGTCAGGTAGAACACCTAGATCCTTTACAGTTTTTTGTTACTAAGGATGCACAACTTATCATCAATCCTAAAATCCTCTATGCAAATCGTAAAGGTAAAAACCAAACTGAGGGTTGTATGTCATATGCTTTTAGAAGTGAGGTTACAGTAAGGCGGTATGAATCCATACAAGTGAAATATCAGCAATTGGATCGAGAAGGTAATATAATCGAGAAAGAACAAGAATTTACTGATTTGATGGCTAGAATTTTTCAGCACGAAATAGACCATTTCAACACCTATTCGATTTACGGACACTAAGATTTATGGAAAATGGCAGTTGCAATAAACAAGCATATAAAACAAAAAAGCTTGCGCAAACAGTTAGGAACATAAGAATTAGAAGTAAAAGAAAAGCTGATGATTTAAAAATTTATCTTTGTCGATACTGTAATGATTGGCATTTGACCTCACATTATCGCAATTCAGCAAGAGGGCGTTTAAAATGAAAATTTGAAAAAGAAATTAAGAATAGATACAATCGTAGTTGTGTTTATTCTTTTTATTTTATAAAACCTAAAACTATGACAGTAATTGACCGGTCAAAAACATATTTTGGCGAGCCTCAATCAGAAAAATTCGGCCAAATAATCACAAGTGGAATACTTGAAACACCTGATACTACAGAGGTTTATGTCGATGATAAAGATGGGGAAGGTTTAGTAAGGGCCGCGCATGGTGAAACAGTCCCAACCGACGACGAAACAGGTTATAAAAAAGGTTGTGAGTTTTTAGAAACAGATCATGCTGATGGCTCAAATCCTTATTATTTTAACGTAGGTGATGAAAGTGGATGCCAATTTATTCAACTTAATGACAGCCTTGGTGTGAATGATGATGGCGTACCTATGAAAAACGTTTTACGTGTTGCTAGTGCTGTTGTTTCGGCTCAAACAGTTACTATTGGACCTGACGTTTACGAAATAGAAATCGTAAATACAGATTCAACAGACGATACAGCGAACGGTGATTTTAATAATATCACACCGACTATTACTGTAGTTGGAGCTGTAACTCGCTATAGTAATACTACCTTTACACCTGGAGCGCTTATCAGAATTCAAAATGAAATCCTTAGAGTAACTGATGTTGACGGTGACGATGTTACTTTTCGACGTGGAGCTTCCGGAACAACAACTGCAACTCACGCTGATGGCCAAAATATTTATGTTGGCGACGGCATTGCAGGAGGTTCAACTGTTGCAGTAGGATTAGTGACAACTTTAACACCAGCAGTTTTCACACCAGCTTTAGCTTATGATATCAATACAGCCGGAAGTTTATCTTTACTTGCAACCTCGCTTCAATCAGGTGCTGAAATGCTTTTAGAGAGTGCTGATGAACAGGGTGGCACGCCGATTGCTAGCGGACTTTCAATCACATGTAGTGAAACCTTAGCGGGTTCAAACAATGGATGGGCAAACACTTCAACAGTAAGTGGTAAAGACGCCGGCGCTAGAAAAGTCGCCGTTTTGAGTCATACCGTATTGGCTGTAGAGGTTGCCTTAAATGCTCTTAGAATTTCCTTACCGTTTACTCCAGTAGGTTTCATTGCGCAAGCATATGATGCTAGTGGTCTGTTTAAAGGAACTTTGACTGATAACCTAACAATCAACTCAAACCGTGTTGAATATGACTTTGCAGGATCCACAAACCTTGTGGCTACCGATAAAGTCACTGTATTTGCCTGGAATTAACCAAAGCCCTAGAAAAGCCTAAAGCCCGACGCTGTACAGTGTTCGGGCTTTTGTTTATGATTTTGCCATGAAAATTACTGACAATGATTTAGACTCTCCGGAAATGCGACGCGCCATAGGTGCTGAAAATTTATTGGGTTTTGCCATTTGTTATTTTCCTAGACTTTTTAAGTGTGATCTTCCAAAATTTCAAAAGCAGTGGTATAAACTTTTGAGCTTTTTTGATAAACAAACTGGTAATTTCTTTACTTACTTAATACTTTTAGCATTTAGAGAAAGCGCTAAAACTACTTTAGCAAAAATAAAAATAACAAGAGATATTTGCTATAAAAGAAAGCGGTTAATTTCGTATGTCTGTTATGAAAAAGAAAAATCCGGAGAGGCTTTATTTGATATTGCAACATGGCTTCAAACCAACGAACTTATTATTTATGACTTCGGGAACCTTTTTGATTCTGCTAGTTACGACGATAAAAAACCTGAAAAGAAAACGATTAGTAACTTCGTAACCTCAAATGGTGTGCGCGTTACATCGTTATCCATTCGACAATCAGTACGTGGCCGTATTTTTGAGTTCGAACGTCCTGACTGTTATGTCATTGATGATTTTGAGAATAATTTAACGAAAAAGTCTGCAGTAATGACAAAAAGGGTTATTGCCTTTCTTAAAGAATTAATGACTGGTTTAGCTGCAGGTGCTGAAGTTATTTTTTTGTGTAATAAAATTTCGGATACGGGATCCGTGCAATGGTTACTTGATACTGCAAATAAAAATCCGGAATTCAGAACAAGTGAGGTTGCCGTTATTGAGCAAGGGCAATCTGTTTGGCCTTCTAAGTTTGTTTTAACTGATGAAGAAGCAAAAAACGCAAATGAAAATAAAATAGATCCAAGTACTTTCGTTAAATCACTGGAATCTCTAAAACGGACTATGAATGCGGATCGAACTAAAACTTATGAACAAGAAATGTTGAATCAGCCACAAGTAGAAGGTGATAGGTTTTTTGATACTGAAAAAATTGATCTTAGAATTAAAATTCTTCAAGAAACTCTGTGGCAAGACCAGGACCCACTAAAACCTTTTTATCGAAAACAAGAAGGTGATTGGATACGATGGGGAAATCCGAATAAAGACCATTCAAATATCGTCGCTGCAGACGTTGCAGAAGGCTTTGGAAATGATAGCTCGGTTATTGAGTGTTTTGATTTCACTGACAGTAAACAGTATGCAGAATATGAAAGCGATAGGTGTGATCCTAGCGTACTGGGTAAAATGATGATTAAAGAAGGCCAAGAGGCTGGATTTTGTTTGCTTATGCCTGAAAGAAATAACGTTGGTGTTGGAACAATTCAGGAAATTAAAGCACAAAATTATTTGAGACTTTTTAGAGAAAAAACTTTCGATAAAATCACAAACCAACCAATAAGAAAATTTGGATGGCACACGAATGGAAAAACAAAGCCGATTATGCTCTTTGATTTTAAAAGAGATTTCGAAGCTGGCTTGATAGAGATAAATTCAATATCATTGCTTAGAGAAATGCGTGCATTTACCAATAGTGACGTTACTTACGCAAATTTTGATCCTGAAGCGAGTAACCATTTTGACCGTTTAATTGCAATTTGTATTGCTTGGCAAGGCAGAAATGTGAAACAAATTAAGGGATTTATAACCTAGCTTGTAAAGGATTTCAAACAAAGATAATATTATTTTGTTAATTTCAAAACCAATGAAAAAAATAATAAATTCAGTAGAAGGGCTTAGACTATATGAATTAGACAAGTTTCATTCAATGCTTTCTGACGACTACCTTTTCGACAAAGATAATATTCAAACGAAATTTATTTTTGATCAATTTTTTAATGACAAATCGTTATTTGCAGACCAGAAATTACAACTTTTAAACATTTCATACTCACTTGCTTCCTTAATCACAGAAAAATTTGCCGACTATGTAGGTGAGCCAACAAGTACTTTAAACATCAAATTAGATGATTACGTCTCTGCTTTTATTTGGGGTGGGTTATCTGTTTTTGTGCCTAGAATTGTTAATAGTGAGTTTAAGGTAGACTATCTTTCACCTGACGAATATGTTTTGGAAGATGATGGCAGTGAAAGACTTTTAACGTACTACCAAGTAAGTGATACTGACGATAATGTGCAAACATATATTTTAGAGCAGCTTTACAATCGCAACCAAATAACAAGAACTCTTTTTAAGGTTTCCAAATTCCAAAAATTTAGAGATTATTCTGTTGAAGGTGACGATGTACCACTTAATACTATTTCAGCAACTGCAAACCTAGAACCTACTGAAATTATTGATAGGATTGATTTTAGTCCACTTGTAAAAGTGCATAACCGAAAATTAAAAGGTGTGAAATATGGAACTTCTGAAATTCGAAAAGTAAGAAGCCTCATTTCTTCAATTGAGATCGAGGCAGTAAACATTCAAGATCAATTTTTAAAGCATTTACAAGCAAAACTAGCGATACCAAACAGTGCTATGAAAATAGACCCTAAAACCGGTATTGCTGATATTAAAGGATTGGAGGTTTTTGGTATGGAAGGTGGCGACGCATTGCCTTCATATATCGTAAATTCTAATCCACTTATTGATAAATCTTTTGCTCAAATAGAGGATTTTTTGAGGCAAATTTGTGCAGTTTTAACAATTCCAACGGAATTTATGGGACTTAAAGACGGTGGTACTGCAGAGAGTGCGGATACTAAAAAGATCCGTTTGATTTCTTTTATAAAGAAAGTCGAAAAAATCCGCTCAAAATTCGAGGATGCAATGATGCAATTGAATGAAATAAAAAAAATGTGGGGTGGTAAAGCTGATGATATTTTGGCAATTGAATGGCCCAGTATTTTTCCGGATGATCCACAAATATTGGCAACTGAATTGCAAACAGCCCAGGACGCAAAACTTATCTCAAATATCAAGGCTATTATGCGTTTTAATGGCATTGATGAAGAAGAGGCAAAGAAAGAACAAGCGATTATTAACGCTGAAAAAGCGACAATTGATACGTCTGTAGTACTACCAAATTAAAAACTATGGCCCAGGACGATAAAGAAAAATTCTTAGCTGAAGAAAAAGCCACTAAAGAAGCCACTGAGAAATACGACGACTTAGTGGCTTCTTTAGTTTTGATTGCTACTTCGAATAGGACTAAAGCTGAAAAGTTTATTTTAATAGATCGATGGCGAGTTAAAATGCAGAAGTTCAATAATGAATTTTCAATTAGACATACCGAAAATGTCTACAATGAATTTCAAAATAAAGCTTTGCAAGAAGCCCAAGCACTCGAAAAAACTCTTGCTGATCTAAAAAAAAATCTTTCAACACTTCAAACCCAAGAAATGCAGGGTTTATCAGAACAATTGAACGGTTTATTAAATCAGCGTTTGGATACTTTGGTTAACAAGGCTAAGGAGCTTACAATTAAAGAAGAATTGACGAAATTTAGAGAGAAAAAACTCGGCATGAAAAATGCTGAAGATAGGATCCAATTAACGCCAAAAAAATCAGAGCCAAACTTAGTTTTTACCAACACTAAAGGTCAAATAGTAAGCCTTGAAGCAGTGATGAAACTAACTATAGGTGATCAATTATGGTCAACTGTGACCGCCGCACAACGCTCTGAATGGCTGTTATTGGGTTTTAAATTTGTTTTACATATTTCCGTTTTAGATGAACATACAACGCAAATTTGCAGATCTCTTAACAAAACATTGCGCGATTTAACGAAAGATCAATTGCCACCTATGCATCGTTACTGCAGATCAAAAATAAAATTGGTAAAAGATGGGTGGAATTTGGAAACATTTTTAAAGAATTTCCCTAAAAAATTCTAAGCTTTTTCTTCTTAAGAAAATACACTTAATTTTTATAAGAATAGCATATCTATGCTATTCTTTTGATATTTATGTGATTTATTTTCATAATTTGGCATGGTATCGATACCGTATGAATGGGGTATCGATATGATATTGATACAGTATCGATACTGTATCAACTTTGTTTATGGAAAGCCAAAATATACAAAATGAGGCAATATTTTTTATCGAAAAATTTATAACTTTTGAACAACTTTTGAACTGTTTTTGAACAACTTTTACACACACTAAAATGCACAAAAGCGTAAAATTGACGTATGGAATTTTATTTTATATTCTGAATTTACATTTTTTAATGGCTTAAATTAAACAAAATCGTATACTGTATCGATATAGTATCGATAGGATATCGATACCCTAAGGTAAAGGTAAGGTTAAGGTTTAGGTAATATAAAATTAAGGTATTTATTTTTTTGAAAATATTTTATTGTTCTTTCGATTTTTTAATTTTTTAAAATGCAAAATTGCCGAAAAATAAGTTTTTCTGAAATTTGGAAAAAAGTTAGTGAAACTGAAAGGATAAAATATTCTTTTAAAAATTTTGGTTATTTACCATCTTTTATTGTTTATGGAATCACTTTAATTTTTTTATTAAAAATATCTCAAATTGTTTTAGGTTGGCGGTTTTGATTTGCAATAAAGGGTTTTGATTGTTATTTTATAGCCGCTATCAAAAAAACTACGTGCTCCGAGAAGCACGTTAATATTCCATAATCTCTACGTCCATGGCTGACGAAAAAACACCAGAAGAAAAGAAGGCTGAAGAAGATAAGGCAGCCGCTGAAGCTCTTAAAAAAGCTGAAGACGAAAAGCAAAAAGTCGTACCTCATCAAGCTTTTCATGAAGAAAGAGAAAAGCGAAAGGAAGCTGAAGCGAAACTAAAAAAAATGGAAGATGATAGGGTCGCTGCAGAAAAAAAAGCCGAGGAGGAAAAAGGCAATTTTAAAAAGCTTTACGAAGATGAGCAGGTAAAAAATAAAACTCTCATGGAACAATTAACAGGAGCCACAACTAAACTTACTAGTTTTGAAGAAATATCAAAAACTAGAATAAATAATACTATCGAAAGTATTAAAGTTCCTGAAGACAAAGAAATGGTTTTAAAAATTCTTGAGGGCAAAACACCTGAACAACAAGAAGCTTTATTGCCAGGATTGATTAAAAAATTCGAAATCCCTGCAAACATAAATGCTGGCCCAAAGGATGCAGGAGGTAAAAAAGAGAACATTACTGATAAAGAAACATTGCGTCAGGAAGCTGAAAAGAAAGGCGATGTGATGGGACTTATTGCTAATGCTCCCACTGTTGGCCAGTAAATCTTAATTTACTAACAACTTAAAAAGATGGCAAAAGAAATGTCATACGATTATCAATTAAACGTCCGCGATTTAAGCGGCGCTTTTGTTGAAATCGTAAAGAAAATCCCTGTACTATCAGCACTTTTAGGGGTGAATTTAGTAGGGTTGGATGGCAAACCATTATTGGCCACAAGTACAAAACATGAATGGTTAGAGGACACCATGAGTCCTCAGGCTTGGGAAGTTGACGCTACAAGAAATACTGCAGGTGGTACGTTGGTACTTGTAAGTACAACAGGCGTAAAGGTTGGTATGGTACTTGGTTTTGAAAGTGCCCTGGGTGCTTCAAAAACAGTTCAATTAATCGTTACTGCAGTAACAAATAGTACTGATTTAGCAGTTTCAGTTTATGGATCTTCTACGGACGTTCAGCTCGTTGCTACTGACGTCGTAAAATTGATTGCTCTTCCAAAAGCAGAGTCAACAGATCCAGATCCAACAGATGGCTATGAGCCAACACCAGAGTATAACTACACACAAATTTTTGACCGTACTGCAAAGGTTTCTGCAACTGCGGAAGTAGTTAAAAAATATGGCATTGCGAGTGCTTTAAATTATCAAGTTCAAAAAAAGCTAAAAGAGATTGCTTATGAACTTAATAACTCAATTATTTACGGTCGTAGAGTTCAAAGAACTGGAACAACACCAGGTACAACCGGTTCTATGGGTGGTATTTTGTATTTCTTGGAAAATGGTAGTGGAAATCAAATCGACGCCGCAAATGCTGATTTAAGCCCAGCAATTTTAAATAATGGTTTTGAACAAGGTATGGGAAATGGTGCTGATAACATGCGTGTTGCACTTTGTAATATCGGTCAGGCACGAAGAATTTCCGCATTCAATACAACAGGTAACAATCCAATAATCATGCGTGACGAAAAAACTGCAGGTAGTTTTGTTATGCAATTCGTAAGTGATATCCCTGTAGGCGATGCTGGCATGGTATCAAAAATCATTGTTGATCAATCTTTTCCAAAAGACAAAGTAGCTCTTTTGGATGTAAGTAAATTGGGTATTGTACCACTCAATGGTCGTCAATTTACCGATAAGGACGCAACTCCAAACGGTGCTGATTATTTCGCTCGTCGTGTTCTTGGTGAACTTACAATGGAAGTAAAAAATGCTTCAGAAAGCCACATTTTAATTTCAGGATTGAAATTGTAATCCTTAAATTAATCGGTTACTGATAACGTAAAAGAGGCTTTCAACAAAGCCTCTTTTATTTTATGTTTTTTTCATGATAAGATTTTGGCAATATTTCATAAACAAAAAAAATATGGATAGCGAAGTAAAATATTATAAAGCAAAAAAGGGATATATTGTTTCTGATGGCGTAATTAAAGTTAGATTTGTAAAAGAAGTATTTTGCACTTCTGATTTAAAAGAAATGTCTCTTTTGAAAAAATCGGTAAATGTTACTGAAACAACTTTTGAAGAAGCAGTAAAAGTTTTTCCTGACTTAGTTAAACAGGAAGAGAAAAAAGAAGAAAAGAAAGTCGACCCTGCAACTAACGATAATGCTCCAGACGATGATTCTGCGACTGTAGGCCCAACAAGGAAAGTTTTAGAAGCTCGCGCGCGTGAGTTGAAAGTTTCAGAAGATGATATTAAAAAAGCAAAAAATAAGGCTGAAGTCGCAGCTTTAGTAAAAACTGCAGAAGATGCAGAAGGCAATAGCTAGAATAAAAAACATAAAAAAGAATTCTAATTTTTAACCTTAAAAAAGACATGGCAGATACGAATATTTATGGAAGAAGCGATATAACAATTGAATTTACGGATACTGATCCAGTACCCTTAAGTGTAAATAGGCTTCAATTTAAAAGGATTATTGTTCAAACAGCTGACGACAATAATGCTGATGTTTTAGTTGGTGGTTCTGATCCATCTATTAAACTTATTTCAGGGGCTTCAGAAAAATTTTACAATGGTGAGTTAGATTCAATTTATGTTTCTGGCGCTATAGGTGACGTTGTAAATGTACATGTCGAATTCTAATTAACCGAATTTTAACCAAAAACTCACACATGAAAAAATTCTTCAGAAAATTAATTTTAGGATTTTTGATTTTCTCAATTGCCGCTCAAAGCGTTTTCGCGGTTGACAATCCTAACTATTGGAAAAAAAGTAATAATACGATTTTATTAACAAATCCGGCCTGGAGTTTATCAGTACCCAATATTTCATTTTCAGGTGATCAAACTTTCGATGGCAATTTAACAGTGGATCAAACTAATGCTAACGCTTTTTTGGTTAGAAAAAACAATGATGGCGGCGATGTTTTTAATATCGATACTGCGACTTCAACATTATCGTCACATGGTAGTGCAACATTTAAAGGCAGTATTTTTGATTTCACTGGTTTTACTGCTGTAGTATCAGCGCCAACAGTTGCCTTAATTTCACCTGCAGCTGCTGGCAATGTCGATAATGGGGATCATAGATATAAAACTGCTTTTACAAAATCAGCTTTCGTTGCAGGTATTGCGGGACCAGCTTCTAGCACCGTTACAGTTGCCAATAAAACAATAAATGGAAAAGTTAAGTTAACCAACATTGAACAACCAACAGATCCGGAAATCGATTTAATTTATATTTATCGTGATAATAATGCTGATGGGGTTTTTGTTTTTGTGGATTCAATTCCAGTTGGAACAACGACTTACACGGATAATATTAGTAATGCAACTATTGACGGAAACGACACGACTAACGATCAAGATTCTAGTGGTTCTGTTAATGTAAGTGGATTTTTGCAGGTTGCCAGCGGTTCAAGTTTGAATGGGATAACATTTTTTGGTGATCTTATAAATGCTATAAGTGCAAAAATTATTGCTGGTAGTGACGCTGCTGGGCTTGGAACAAATTTTGATTTTGCTGTTTCGGAAACTGATTTTTCAAATCCTTTTACTGGTAGCACAGGAAGCTCAATCCGTTCCATGAATCGAAATGTTTATAATGTTATTCCAAGTGCCAACATTGTAAGCCCAAATTTTGTTGAAACAGATTATACAGCAATAAAAGTTCCAAGTTCCAATTCAAAAAATATTTATAGCTTAACAGCTTCAAATCCTGAAATGTTTTATCAGGGTACTGGCACTTTACATCAAGGCCAAGCTTTAGATGTTGAAGCTTATAATGCTGGGGCTGGCACGGCCACTTCTTTAGATGGGATTGGTGTTTTTTCTGTAAATAGTGGTATTGGTACAACTGGTTGGAATGCAGCCGGTTATTTTGCCGCCTATGCAACTGCAGGCTCTATAACCTCAAATTATGGGCTTTATATCGATAGTAGTATTGGGACTATCACTAGTAATTATGGTTTATTTATTGGATCACAAACAGCCGGATCTAGTGTAAATAGGGCAATCGTAACTGGGCTTGGTCCTGTAGAGTTTGGAGACCGTATTCTAGGAAAATCTGTAGGTGTAACAGCTGCAAATAACCTTACGCTAGGAGCTGGCAATGAAAATATAGTTTCTGGTAATACGCAAATAAATGCCATTACAACAGCAAATTGGACAGCTGGCTCTAAGGTAACTCTAATATTTTTAGGAACGCCAACGATTAAGCATAATACCGCTGGTGGTGCTGGAACGGCAAAAATTTTATTGGCAGGGTCAGGTGATATTGTTGCCGCGGCAAATACAGTTCTTCAGCTTGAATTCGACGGCACTCAATGGCAAGAAATCTCACGAAAAGCAGCTTAATTTTAGAAAAATGACAACTACGCGCGCATCGACTGGAAACATGTTAAAAGACTTGCAGGGCTTAGCAATAATCAATGAAGATTGGGCATCCCAAGCAACATGGTACATCGATCCAATAATTGGAAATGATGAAAATACTGGCATTGACTTACCTCATGCAATCAAAACATGGGGTGAGTTAAGGCGTAGAATGAAAGCTGTAGGTGGTCATAGCACCGCGGGAACTTATATTTATGTTCTTTCAGATCCTAGCGATGCTATGGTGTTAGACTGGGGGTGTCACAGCAATATTGACGTCCATATTTTAGGGAGCACAACAGTTGCAAGAACTGGTCAAATGACTTCAGGATTAATCACAAGAGACGCCGCAACGAATCAGGCAAATGAATTAACTGATTTGGGCGTTTCTTCATGGACTAGTGAAATTTGTTTTAATAGTGGTAAAATTTTAAGAATGAGCAGCGGTGATGCTTTAGGGCAACATGCTTGGGTTTTAAAAGACCTCGGTAGTCATAAAGCTAGACTTTCTGCCTTTTGGGATATTTCAAATGGTGAAGAGATATTTTCCGATGATGGCGAAAATTATGAAATGCTTTCAATGCCATTTGTCCAAAATTATTATTTGGTTCCAACAAGTGGTTTTTTCTTTTTAAAATATTTTAATTTAGGTAACGAAAATTCAACGCAATATCAAATAGCTCCCGCAACCGCAACTCAAGGATGTCAACTTACGTATTGTGCAATTTATAATATTGATACGTCGAATAATACTATTTATTTGGCTAACTGTTGTTTAAAAACTTCTTTAAGGCTTTTTACTGGAACGGTTGAAATGTTTGCGGGTTGTATGGGAAGTATGGATAATAACCCTTTTGCTTTTTCTGATGGCGAAATTGAAACAGCAGGCGAATTATATTGCGATGCTGGTGTATGTTTTCAAGGTGTAAGGGAAAACATCATTAATTGTGGTTATTTACGTTCTGTTGACCTTATGATTTTTGATTCGCCAGACAATGGTATTACCGTTGGGACTGGTGGTATTATTCGTATTACAAAACTTTCAGGCTCAGGAAATATTCAGCATGGACTTTATATTTCACCTTCCGGAACGGTTTTTGCAAATTTAGCCAATTGTACTATTGACGGGAATGTAGAGGATATTTATTTTGCTGGCACTGATTATTCTTGGGCAACACTTCAGGGACTTGGATATTTGAAATCAGCGACAAGCTATGCTTCAATAAGTCCGGTTTAATTTTCTAATTTTTTCAAATGAATAAAGTAAAAAAACTCGTTGCTTCGATAATACTCTCGTTGTCATTTATTCCTTTTGCCTTTGCGGCATTTGGAGGTTATGCACTTTTGGGAAGTACGGGCAATTTAGATATTCCTGGTTTTACAACTTCCGGAACTGGTTTTGGAGTTCCGGGAAATCTTTTTTATGTTGACGATACTGGCGCCATGGTCGCGCATGATTTAGGCCTTACGTATTTAAATGTTAGTGGTGACATTGATGGGAGTGCAAATCTCAATATAGATAATATTGCGAATGTAAATGTATTATCTGTTGGTGGTGGTGTTGCGGGAAGTAGCGGGAGTGGACTTATTGCCCTTGGAAATAATGGCACTATACCTTCAACAAGTGTTGACGCTGCACAACTTTATGCAACGGATATCTCTGCAGGCCATGCAACTCTTGCCATAGCTACAGAGCAAGCAGTCGCAAGCGATGCGGCCTTAGTTTCAACAAATTCAATCACCGTGTTTGTAAATGGCTCAAAATATAAAATACCGTTAGTTTTAGTGCCATAATAACCTTAAAATTTAAATAGACTTATTTTTTTAACTTTCGTAACCATATGCAAAAATTCGCAATTTCAAGAGTGGATTTACCTTATACAGAAATTGGCATGAGTGATTGGTTTGATTATTCCAACGTAAAAGATCCACAAACAATTGAGCTTTGTTTGAATGTTAGTAAGCTTCAAATGGCGGTAAATGATGGTAGTGTTTTAGGTGTTATTTTTGAGCGCACAATTGACGGGGTTGTTTGTGGTGATAATGCTTTTGCAACTGTAAATATTCCGGACGACAATATGGAACCTAGTCAATGGCTTCAAACTTTAGTAATGCACAAAGGTGATTTAGATCCAATTGGAAAAGAAGTTGTTTTTGGGAGCAAGGGACGTTTTAGATATTTTTTATCTCAGGCAAGTTTAAATAATGTTCCTCCTATGGTTGTAACGCCTTCTATTGCAAGTTTTGAGGCTGGCGTAGTAGTAAAATAATTTATATTTTTCATTTTAATTTTTTCAACATGCGAAAAAAACTTCTTACAATTTTTGCCATAATCGGATTAGTTTTATTATTTTTCTCTTTATATTTGAATGCCATTGTTTTGTTTCAAGCATTTATAAATAATGTAAAAGCACAAACAGCAAACGCTACAATCCAAAATATGGTTTTAGTAGCACAAAAAGAAGGTAAACTAGTTTTTAATGGTCAGGATCCAAAAACTAACAAGCCGGTTAGCCTTACCCTCATTGTTCAATCAAATCCAGAAATTAAAAAATAATTTTTAATAAAATTATCCCTATGGACACACAAAATATCCCTTCAGTAGGAACGCCAGTAACAACAACGGTAAAAGCCTGGTATAAATCCACAACCGTTCAAATCGCTATTATTCAAGCAGTTATTGGTTTGTTAGCAAGTGTAGTATTGGTTTTACAGAATGGTTTAACAGTAGACTCGATGGGGGCTTTAGCTGTTGGGCTTAAAGGAATACTCGACTTAAGGCAACGCTTCGTAACTACGCAACCCATCAAATAAATATGTCAGAAGAAAACTCACAAATAAATTTATCTGAAGTTCATCAAAAGGCAAATGAAGCTAGAGTTATAGCTGCAGAAGCTGTACGTGTTGCCAGTGATCTAGCTGCAAAAACAGATCGAGCCAGTGGGCAACTTTCAGAAGTAATGTCGAAATTATCCGAAGCTGTTATTAAGTTGGGAGTAATAACGGAGTTTATGCAAAAAGATATTGGTGAAATAAAATTAAATTTATCTCATAAATATGTTTCTCATGAAACTTTTGACCCCGCGCTTGCTCTTGTGAGGAATACAGTAGCAGACCACGAAAAACGTGTTAGATGGTTAGAAATTCATGTATGGGTAGGCATTGGATTTCTTCTTGCACTTCAATTAATTTTGAAATTCATTATAAAATAATTCAACTAAAAAATGGCATTAAATACCGAACCAACATATAGCACATGGGTACAATTTAAAACTTATACCCCTGTTTCCACTCAAAAAAGCATCGCTGAAGCTACTTGGAAACCTTTTGCATTAAGAGCAGAAAAAATACTTGATTCTTATGTTACTATTGCAGAATGTTTTAGATATTCCGCAAGTCAGAATTTAAAATTTCCTATTAAGGATTCGAATAGCGCAAGCCTTATTCCTGATGATGTTGTTTTAGCTGTTATTGAAATAACAAGCGATTTAGTTTTAAGGGGAGATCCAAGCGCTTCTGATGATTTAGTTGAAACTTCAGAAGCTTGGAACGGTGATGGGTATTCCGTTTCAAAACAACAAAAAACAAACTCATCATCTTCTGATGATATTAAAATCGAAATGCCACCTTTGGCACGTAGGCTTTTAATGCCATGGACTAATAAAGTTGCATCACTTAAATACTAAAAAATGGCTTTCATAGATGCTTTACAGGATAGCGTAACAATTTACACAGTGACTATAGGTTTTAAGTCTGGTGATACCGTTGGCCAAGAAGTAAAAACAGAGTCAGAACTTTATACTTCCGTACCTGGACGTTTAAATTCTGGTAATTCCTCTTCAATTTCAGGCACAAATAGAACTGAAGAAGGTAAACAGGAAAAATTTAAACATGACTGGGTTTTAGAAAT
>JAZKBX010000053.1:0-4707 GCA_040388455.1 Bacteroidota bacterium | reverse complement strand
TTTTCAACACTATCTTTAGCATCACCATAAAGCATTTCTGCATTTGGTTTGTAGAATAAAGGATTTTCTACACCTGCATAACCAACCGACATAGAACGTTTCATTATAATAACTTTCTCTGCTTTCCAGGCTTCAATAACCGGCATTCCATAAATAGGACTTGACGGATCATCCTGCGCTCCCGGATTAACAACATCGTTTGCACCGATCACCATCACAACGTCTGTTTCAGGTAGGTCTTCGTTTATCTCGTCCATTTCTAATACAATATCGTAAGGTACGTTTGCTTCTGCTAATAATACATTCATGTGACCCGGTAAACGACCGGCAACAGGATGAATAGCGAATCTCACTTTTTTTCCTGCTTTTTGTAATATTTTTACCATTTCATAAATTGGATACTGGGCTTTTGCAACAGCCATTCCGTAACCCGGTACAATAACAACTGATCTCGCTTCTTTTAATAAATCAGCAACCTCTTCATGATTTAATGCAGTAACTTCTCCTTCAATTGCAGTTGCTTCACCCGATGATTTAACTGTGCCAAAGCCTCCTAGTATAACAGAGAAGAAAGACCTGTTCATTGCTTCACACATGATGATGGAGAGAATTGCACCCGAACTACCAACCAATGCACCTGTTACAATTAATAAATCGTTACCCAACATAAAACCTGCAGCAGATGCAGCCCAACCCGAATAAGAGTTTAACATAGAAACTACTACCGGCATATCTGCTCCTCCAATTGCCATTACTAACATTACACCAATAAAACCTGCAATAGCGGTCATGATATATAAGTACATCATTCCATAAGTACCTTCAGCCCCTGCAAATAACACACCCAATACAATAGACGCAAGTAGCATTAGTATATTAACTGCATGTCTTCCGGGGTACAACAAAGGCTTGCTCATGATCTTACCTTCTAATTTACCCCAGGCAACAATAGAACCTGTAAACGTAATTGCACCAATGAACACACCAATAAATACTTCCACTAAATGGATGGTATGTTCTGTACCGCTTAATGTATGAGTTGCAGGATCAAGGTATGAACCAAAACCAACAAGTACCGCTGCTAAGCCAACAAAACTGTGTAAGATGGCAACCAACTGAGGCATGGAAGTCATTTCAACCTTACGTGCCAAAAGTGTTCCAATAATTGCGGCTACTGAAATAGCACCAATAATATAAACATGGCCTTCAACACCTTTAC
The DNA here is from genome assembly GCA_040388455.1 of Bacteroidota bacterium. Lineage (GTDB taxonomy): Bacteria > Bacteroidota > Bacteroidia > 2-12-FULL-35-15 > 2-12-FULL-35-15 > 2-12-FULL-35-15. Next base: position 3,488 of record JAZKBX010000053.1, on the reverse strand, counting down.
CCAAAACGGTTGCAAGCACAGCGATAGCCATACCTACAATACCATAAAACACACCGCGTTTTGCCGATTCCTGTGAGGATAGACCTCCCAAGCTTAAAATAAACAGAATACTTGCAAATAAATAGGCTGCTGTTTGAATTTCTTTTTCTATAAAGATCATATTTCCTGATTTAACTCCTTTATTATTTTTATTATCTGATGTTGTTGAAGCTACTGCTTTCTTATTTTTTAAACATTTTCAACATACGGTGGGTAACCACAAATCCTCCAACAATATTGATGCTGGCAACCAAAATAGCAATAGATGCTAAAACAGTCATGACTAAAGAACTTGATAGATCAGCTTTAGTTTGTAATAGACCGCCAACGATGATGATACCGCTAATAGCATTGGTAATAGCCATTAATGGAGTGTGAAGTGAATGAGATACATTCCAGATCACTTGCCAGCCAATGAATACGGCTAATACAAACACTGTAAAGTGTTGCATAAATTCGCCCGGAGCAAATTGTCCCATAGCTAATAAAAGTGCACCAATTACACCCAATTTAATAACCATGGATTTTGCTTCTTTTTTATTTTTTCTTTCAGAAACAATTTTTGGATCCTCCACTACAACCTCCGCTGCCTTTGTTTTTGTAGGGCTAACAGGAAGTGGCGCTGGTGGCCAGTTAATTTTACCATTATAAGTTACCATTGCTCTTGACACAACAGCATCTTCCATATCAATTTTCCATTTTTCTGCTTTACCCATGTCATCTAATAAATGACATAAGTTATTTCCATATAACTGCGAAGCCTGAGTAGGAAGTTGATTTAATTTACCAACCATAGTAACTCCATTGTCGGTTGTATAAACTTCTCCGTTCCTTGTAAGATCACAGTTACCACCAGTTGATGCGGCTAAGTCAACAATAACCGAACCGGGTTTCATGGCAGCAACATGATAATCCATCCACAATTTAGGAGCTGGTCTGCCCGGAATTTGTGCAGTGGTAATAACAATATCAACTTCTTTCGCTTGCTCTAAAAATAATTTCATCTCTGCTTCGATGAATTCTTTACTCATTTCTTTAGAGTAACCTGATGATGTAGCCCCGTCTTCATTAATTTCAACAGTTAAGAATTGCGCACCCATCGATTCGATTTGTTCTGCAACTTCTTTTCGTGTATCAAATGCTCTTACAATTGCACCTAAAGAGTTAGCTGCACCAATTGCTGCTAACCCAGCAACACCTGCTCCTATTACCAATACTTTTGCAGGTTCTACTTTACCGGCAGCAGTAATTTGCCCATTTAAAAATCTTCCAAAATAAAACGAACCTTCTATAACAGATCTATATCCTGCAATGTTTGCCATTGATGACAATACATCCATTTTTTGCGCTCTGGAAATACGAGGGATCGCATCCATAGCAATTGCATTTACTTTTTTATCTGCTAATTTTTGAAGTAAAGGCTGATTTTGCGCTGGCCACAGATAACTAAGCATTACCAAGCCTTCTTTCATCATGTCAATTTCTTCCATTGCAGGTTCTTTTACCTTTAGTACAATGTCTGATTTGCCATATATATCGGCAGCTGTAGCAACTATTTTTGCTCCTGCTTCTTCAAAATCTTTATCAGAAAAATTTGCTTTTAATCCGGCATTATGCTGAATATAAACTTCAAATCCTTGTTTCTGAAGTCGTTTAACGGTTTTGGGAGTTGCCGCAACCCTTAATTCATTTGGAAAAATTTCCGATGGAATTCCTACCTTCATAATTTAACTATCTTAAGTTTAATGCTTTTTAAGAACAAAATTTTGTATCGTAAATAAAAATTCTTAATTTTTCTTACTCTCTATTCTCTATTTTTCTAAGCCCCGAAAGTAGTAAAATAATAGTTTAACTACAAAAATATGAGAAATTTGCATTTTTAAAGAAGTAGGACATCCCATTAAGTATTGTATTTTTACGCAAATTTTTAAAAAAATGAATAAATTTATTGCCGGCATCCTGCTTATTATAACTATTGATTCCTGTCAGATAAAAACGATGGCACAACAAACTATCCGCTATGTTGCTTTAGGCGATTCATATACCATTTGTACAGGTGCAAAAGAAGAAGAATCGTGGCCGGTTTTGCTTACCAAGCATCTAAAAGAAAATAATATTGACATCGAATTGATCGCTAATCCTGCCGTAAACGGAATGACCACACAAGCGGTTATCGAGTACGAATTGCCTGTACTCGATAAATCAAAACCTACATTTGTAACATTACTGATCGGAACAAATGATTGGGTGGTAGGAGCTGATTCTGCTACGTTTCAGAAAAAACTTATTTATATTATAGAACATATACAAAAACAATTACCCGATAAAAATAAATTGATCCTGATAACACTTCCCGATTTTAGTGTAACACCTTCGGGCAAAAATTACGGTCGCGGACGGGATATTTCAAAAGGAATTGCTGAATTCAATAAAATAATTATTTCAGAAGCGAAAAAACGAAATTTAAAAACTGTTGATCTTTTTGAGGTCTCGAAAAGAATGGGAACAGAGGCTGATCTGGTTTCGACAGATGGCTTACATCCTTCGGCAAAGGGATATGCGATATGGGAATCACTTATTTTTCCTGTGGCTTATGAGTTATTAAAATAAGTTAAAAGTTTTTAAGTCAGAAGTCAAAAAGGTATAGTTGAAAGTCAAAAGAGTGAAATCAAAAATTTAAAGAAGAAAAAGATAAGTCAAAATTCAAAAAATGGAGAACAAATTAAGGCTTTTGGCTTTATCATTTTAACCTTCCTTTTTGACTTTTGACTTTTTTCTCTTTTAACTTTTTTCTTCTTTTGACTTAAAAACTTTTGACTTAAATTGATATCTTTGCAGCCAAATCCCACATAAATGGCACGTAAAGTCAAAGAAACAGACGATCTACCTAAAGTAAAATTAACTAAATCAGCATTAAAAAAAGCATTACGTATTTTTCAATATGCCGGAGAGCATAACTGGAAATTGTATATTGGCTTGGTTTTTCTATTATTGACAGGGGGGACAGCTTTGGTTTTCCCCTGGATGCTAGGTGATCTGATAAAAAGTGTAGAGCTAAAAAGCTTCGAAAATATCAATGATATCGGCCTTTACCTTATTCTTGTTCTCATACTCCAATCGGTTTTTTCTTATTTCAGAATTTATCTTTTTGTAAATTATACCGAAAACACCTTAGCCACCTTACGTCAGGCATTATATGCTCAAATGATACGATTACCAATGTCATTTTACGCTGAACAAAGGGTAGGTGATCTCAATAGTCGTATTTCTTCTGACATTTCGCAGTTATCCGATACATTAACCACTACTATCGCTGAATTCCTACGACAATTCATGTTAATTATCGGAGGTATTATTTTATTGCTGTTCATCTCCCCTAAATTAACGTTTCTAATGTTGGCAATTGTGCCTGTAGTAGCTGTTGCTGCTGTTATTTTTGGTCGGTTTAT
>JAZKBX010000052.1:6161-11305 GCA_040388455.1 Bacteroidota bacterium | reverse complement strand
TTTTCATTTCCCATCATCACTAAATCAGGAGAAAAAAAATGGATTGAACAAACTGTAACGCAACAAAAAAAAGGCGATTTGATTACAGGACACAATGCTATAGTAAGAGATATAACGGAGCGAAAAAAAGCGGAGGAAATCATCAAACAAAAATCCGAAGAACTAGTCCGCTCAAACCAAGAGTTGGAGCAATTTGCTTATGTTGCTTCACATGATTTGCAGGAACCGCTCCGGACCATCTCCAATTTTGTTGGGCTGCTTGAGAAAACATATTCCGGAAAAACAGTCGAAGACACTAAGCAATACTTTATATTTATTATGAAGGCTACTTCTAAAATGCAAAACCTGATTAAGGACTTGCTGGAATTTTCCAGAATCGGAAAAAGCATGTCATTGGCAGACGTTGACTGCAATAAAATTTTAAAAGATGTTATTGCTGATTTAGATCTATCCATTAAAGAAAGTAAAGCAAAAATTACTTCTGCCATTCTTCCTGTTTTATTAGGGAATGAAACAGAATTGAAACGATTATTCCAGAATTTAATCAGCAACGCCATAAAATTCCGTAAGAAAAACGGTATACCTGAAATAGCCATTACTGTTGAAGCAAAACATACCGAATACCTTTTTGCCATTAAGGACAATGGCATAGGGATAGAAGAACAATCTTTCAAAAAGCTGTTTATTATTTTTCAGCGATTGAATACCGCCAGCGAATACCCGGGCACAGGTATTGGCTTGGCTAGCTGCAAAAAAATTGTTGCCTTGCACAATGGTAAAATATGGGTAGAGTCGAAATTTGGCGAGGGAAGCACTTTTTATTTCACGATCTCAAAAAAGTTAAATTAAAAAACAAAGGAACGTAAATAAAAAATAAAAAATTCTAAAAAAATAACCATTAGACTTTATATAAGTTAAAATGCAACCTAAGGTTTACAAGGAAATTGATTTAAAAATGCTTACACACAATTTTCTAGACAAGCTCGAAATGAACTGTGCTTAAATGCAAATTTATTTACATTTATATTTCTAAATAATATTCATTTTTAATAGCAAGAGTAAATGCTTGTTTAAGTAGTTTGTTAGAATGGATCAATTAATTGAAGATCTTTTGGCCTTTTCTCGTTTAGGAAGGAAGGAATTGGTTAAGGAAGAAATCAACATGAAAGATCTGGTTGAAAACATTATTAATGATTTAAAATCATCACAAAAACAGGAACATAGTATAGATATTAAAGTTGGGGGTATTGAGAATTCCTTTGGAGACCCGATTTTATTGAAACAAGTTTGGGTAAATCTAATTTCTAACGCAATAAAGTATTCTATGAAAAAGCCAAAAACAGAAATTGAAATTGGCTCTAAAACCAATGATAAAGAAGTTACTTATTGGGTTAAAGACAATGGGGCAGGATTTAATATCAAATATGTTGATAAATTGTTTAAAAGCTTTTCAGCGATTGCATATCCAAAGTGAATTTGAAGGTACGGGGCTTGGTTTATCAATTGTTAAAAAATTTATTACAGTGCATGGCGGTCACGTTTCGGCAGAGAGTATAGAGGGAGAAGGAGCTACTTTTTATTTCAGCTTACCTAGATAATTCAATTTGCTAGTTTTTTTAAGACTTATATTAAGAAATTATTGAAATTCTAACCAAATAAAAAATAGCATAAGTTTTCTGAGGCCATCATACATATATAGGCTCAATGTGACATCGTTCAAAAACACCTTTTTGGCTATCAAAATTCCCTTTTAACAAATATCAAAAACAACGATCTTTAATTTTTGATAAATTTGTTTTAAAACTAAATAGAAAAATTTTTGCCACGGATCACGCAGATTTTTTTAAATTGATCTGCTAAAAATTTGTGACGACTCATTACTAAAAAACAAAAAAAATGATAGCAACCGGAAGTGATATTGAAGTTAAAATAAATGATGCCGAGATTTGTTATGACGACTTTGGTGAAAGTGCTATTCCGGTAATATTTATTCATGGTTTCCCATTCAATAAAGCATCATGGCAACCTCAAATGGATTTTCTCAAAAATCAGTATCGTGTGATCGCTTACGATATACGAGGTTTTGGAAAATCAACTTCCGGTGATGAAGAACCCAGCATAAATTTATTTGCTGATGATTTAATACAGATGATGGATGTACTGCAAATTAAGAAAGCTATCGTGTGTGGTTTATCAATGGGAGGGTATATTTTATTAAATGCAATAAATCGTTATCCTGAAAGATTTCATGCCATTATATTGAGCGACACTCAATGCATTGGCGACTCAGCCGAAGCAAAAGAAAAGCGTTACAAAACGATAAAACAAATTGAAAAAGATGGACTACAAGAATTTGCCGAAGCGTTTATTAAAAATGTTTTCTGCCAGGAGTCGTTGGATAATAAAAAACAGCTGGTAGAAGAAATTAAAAACATGATTCTTTCCACAAAGGTGAGAGCTGTAACCGGAACGTTGGCTGCACTGGCCCAACGACAGGAAAAATGTTTTTCGCTAAATGAAATATCTGTTCCAGCGCTTATTCTATGCGGCAAAGAAGATATAGTAACACCACTGATCCAATCGGAGTTTTTGCATACACATATTAAGGATTCAAAATTGCACAGTCTGGATAAAGCGGGCCACATGGCCAACCTCGAGCAAGCCGATGAATTTAATAAATTGGTAACTGATTTTATTACCAATCTTTAAAATATCTGTTGTGTTATTTTATTAACAGATTTTGCAAAAAAATTCTAAAGTTTTGTAGCTGCGATCAAATTTAGTGTGCAATAAAAGTCGAATCGTTTAAACCCGTATTCGATGATCAATTATTTTTAGTTTTTCAAACCTCCCCCGTCTTAAAATAGACTGCAAGTATGTTCTTAATGATATATATCACTTGCAATTTATTATTCTAATGAAGTAAATCATTTCAAAATACTTCAATGAAGACTTCCTTTGTCTTCACATAAAAAAGACAAACCACTTGAGAATCAGGATTTTTTTTATTCTTCTTTTTTCGCTGATCTATTATGTTTCAAATGCGCAGGAAGATAGTGTTTTGAATGCATCAAAATTTTATGATCTGTCTTTGGAAGAGCTGATGAACATTAAAGTAGTAACAGCATCCGGCTCCGAACAGAAAATAAGCGAAGCGCCTTCTACAATGCTTGTGATCACTTCCCAACAGATCAGAGAAAGAGGTTATGAAGAGTTGGATGATGCTTTGCGTGATATTCCGGGACTTGATCTGGTGCACCTATCAGTGCAATTTCCTACCATAAGAACTTTCAGGGGAATGTATGGTGATGAAAATCGTAGAATATTATTTATGATTGATGGAATTATTGAAAACAGTATCATTGGTGGTTTTGAAATGGGAGGCCCGGCATATAGCCTCCATAATGTGGAAAGAATTGAAATAATCTGGGGACCCGGTTCTGCTTTATATGGCGCCAATGCCTTCAGTGCAGTGATAAATATAATAACCTTAAAAGGTGGTGATATAAATGGTTTGAAATTTCAAAGAGGATTTGGTACTTATAACACTTCGTTTGAAAAAGCAATGCTTGGTATTAAAAAGTCCAATCTTGAATTGTCTCTTTCGGGTTCACTTTTCCGTACCGATGGTCCAAGGTACACCAACAGAGATCCGAACTATTCAAATGCCTATGTAGATAATGCCTGGTCATTTAATGGGAATATGAGTTACATGTATAAAAGATTTAAAACAACATTGGGTTTTCGCGCCTTTGAAACACCCTCGGGTTTGGGAACTCATTCAAATAGTCCTACCCAACTTTTGGGCCTTCCTCCACAAGGGAATGGAAACACTGGTGAACTGGGCTCATTATCTTCAACTATAAGAGGCGAAAGGGCAGCCTTATGGGATCCATTTACACGTACCGTTTTTATTCAAAATGAATTTACTGCAAATGAAAAATTTTCGGTTTTCTCCAGGGTGTATTATAGGGAATCAGGTTTGTCAGATAGGTCCTATACGTATAGTACCGTTGATGGTAAAGTCGTGAACAGAACGCTAAGGGCACATTACTCCAATCGTATTGCCGGAGATATCTCAACCAACTATATTGTTAATAAATTTCATAATTTTTTTGCAGGTGTTCTACTCTTTCAGGATAACCTGGAACTCGATTACAGGGGTGTGAACCCTGATAGCAGAATAGACACAATAAATTATATTCCAATAACAAATATTTTCTCCACCTATAAACCCAGAGAATATATAATTCAAAACAACATAGGGGCTTATGCTCAATATGTTCTCAATACCACATTCTTGAATAAAACCAACTTTACCATTGGTGGGCGTTATGACAATAACAGTATCTATGGTTCCATAATAAATCCACGACTTGGTCTTATAAATAAACCCAATGAAAAAATAACAATTAAACTACTTTTCGGAACGGCCTTTAGGGCACCAACCAACGCTGAATTGTATAATAGAGCACCAATAAGAATAGCCAATCCTGATTTAAAACCGGAGAAAATTAAAACGTATGAGGTAAACTATATTTATACATTTTCTGAGTTTTTTATAATGCAAACCAACCTCTTTCATAATGATCTCTCGAATATTATTATTGCGGATATTCCTATTAGCGGAGGTATGACTCAAAATCAAAACGCGGGTACGGCAACCGTCAATGGATTGGAAACAAAGATGGATATTATTTTCACAAAACATTTTTCAAGTTTTTTAAATTTCACCTATCAGGAGGGAAAACAAAATAACGGAATGATGGTATCTAATATCCCCAACATAGCTGAGGTAAAAGGTAACTTGGGCTTTTCCATCAAACTGGCGCAACTTTTAAATATTAGCTTGATAGCAAATTGGGTAGGAGCCCGATCTGTTCCTGAAACTAATCCCTTTGGGAAAGTAGGCGGCTATTTCCTTACCAACCTTGTTATCAGCACAAAAAAATTATTTGATAACCGCGTAAGCGCCAGTTTGAATATTCGTAATTTATTTAACCAGACATATCTTGACCCGGGAATCAGGGCGGCAGATGGAAATTTATTCTCAACTGTTCTTGAACAACCGGGCATCAATGGATTGTTTAAAATTTCGGTAAGCATATTTTAAAATGCTTCGATTTATTCTTTTGCCAACTGCT
>JAZKBX010000052.1:0-6061 GCA_040388455.1 Bacteroidota bacterium | reverse complement strand
TACTAAAAATCAAATTTTGTGATAACTAAATTTTGTTTTACTCTCCTTTTCTTGCTGTTTTTTCATTTATCAATCGCCCAGAAGGATACTATTTCAGAGGCTTCCAAATTTTTAGAGTTTTCTCTTGAACAGTTAATGAATATAGACATTACAACGGTATCCAAAAAAACAGAAAAAGTTAGTGAAGCTCCCGCAACGGTTTTTGTAATTACTCAGGAGGATATAATGAACCGTGGTTATTTGTATTTGAAAGATGTGTTACGTGATTTGCCAGGAATGGAAACCATTGAAAATTATTTTTCGGAGCAAGGAACGTTAGCTCCTGTTCGAGGGGTAGTAGGTAACAATAAAATAATGGTATTGGTTAATGGCAAAAGAGTAAATCCGCCAGGAGGAGAAGAAATGATGTTTCGTAGCGATTTCAATATTTTACAAGCCAAACAAATTGAAGTTGTTTATGGACCCGGCTCCATACTTTATGGGCAGGATGCTATAAGTGCTGTAATTAATATTATTACTAAAGAACCGCAAGAAAAATTAAAAGCGGATGTAATGGGGCGTGGTGGGATGAATAATGACAAAGATATGATAATAGCCATTTCCAGCAGAGTTAATGATGTAACTCAACGTTACATTGGACTTTCCGCTTCATTCAGTTATACTGATTCCGACCTTATGAAGGTTGATAAAGAATATCCAAAATGGTGGAATAATAATTATAATAATGTACTCACAAAAACGAAAATAAGAAATACTCCATATCGTTTTGATAATGGACTCAATGGTTTTCTGAGAGTGGAAAGTGAAAGTTCATCCATACAATTCTGGCACAGAGAATCATCACGGAGCTCTTCTGAAGGCGGATATACTCCTATCCTCCAATTTGTAAATGAAGCAATTTGGCACGACAGAACAACAGTAATATCAGGAAATAATAAATTTAATTTTTCTGATAAAGTAAATTTAAATTCATCCATAACCTATAGCAGGTATGAAATTGATCCGGAAACCCGTTATGTTTTTCCAATCAATGATTCCACCATTTTTTTTAATGATTATAAATACGGAATAGGAACAGGAGTGCGAATAGACGAACAGCTTGATTATACAATTTCAAAAAATATATCTCTCACAGCCGGGTTGCTCATTGCCTTTTATGATATTATTCCTAAAGCGACCATTCCGGGCGGTGCCGACCCCAATAAAGATATTGCCTCTCAAGGCGGGAATTTTGTTTATTATACAATAAAAGGAGATTCATCGTCAAAAGTTGAATTGCCGCGTGTTACGGATTTAAGATATCAGAATTACGGAGCATATATAGAAGGGCGGTTTCAAATCTTAAAAAACTTAAAAGCCATTACAGGTTTACGGATGGATATTGATACCCGGTTTTCAGAATCTCCGTTTAGCCCACGACTTGCATTAATTTACAACTTGAGTGAAACGTTTAATATGAAGTATATTTTTAATAAAGGATACTTAGCTCCGGCACCTTATTTTGGATATAATGTATTTGATAACGGACAAAACATAAACACCTTTAATCCAAAATTAAAAGCTGAGGTGATTACATCGAATGAAATCAATTTTAATTGCAAATTCAAAAAACTCTCAATGAGTTCAGCATTTTATTACAACACCCAGAAAAATCTTATTGAACTTGAGGACGGGAGAGTAAATGCCGCAAACCTTGTGCTGGATTCTGTTTTTGTAAATGCTGATGGAACGGGAAAGCGTGTGCTTTCGCATACCGCAAATTCAGGTAATACAATTGCCTATGGAGCGGATTTGTTTGGTTCTTATAAAAGTCAATTTTTTTCAGTATGGGCCTCCTTTTCTTTTGTGAATTTTCATACCTATGAAAACAATGAAAAATCTGGATTAAGCGGTATATCTCCCGTTAACATACGTTTGGGGGTAACTTGGTTTCCGGCAAAAATATTATCAGTTACTCCAAGTGTAATTTTTCGCAGCACACCTGATAATATCACAGCAACATTTGGATTAGACGAGGAGATAAAAATCCCATATCAATTGAATATCCATATCAATTATAAACCCACAAAACGGTTCGCGATATTTATTAATGGCACAAATATTACAAATCATAAATATGCCCTAAAAGGCGTGATATCTCCAACCCCGCAGGAGACAATTCGTGTTTTGGCGGGGATGAGGTTTATAATTAAATGATTGGCAATAGTTCAGCGGATCGTGCACAAAAACAGAATACGATAATAATTAATGAGTATAGTGGGATTTTTACAATAACAACTTCAAAAATTTTGTGATATGTTTAAACGGTTTTGTTTTATTATTTTGATTTTGTTCTACTGGATAATTTCAATGGGTGTTCAATCTGATAATAAAGAATATAATCTGAAGGCGGCCTTCATTTATAACTTTACTCGTTTTATTGAATGGGATACATTGAACAACCACAATGAGTTTGTAATTGGAGTGATCAATTCATCACCTATAACAAAAGCTTTTGAAGATATTGCCAGAACGAAAACTGTGAATAATAAAAAAATAATAATCCGTCATTTTTATACCGCAGAAGAAATAAGTTATTGTAATATTCTTTTTATTTCAGAGAATAGTAAGATTTCTTTGAGAGAAATTCTAAACCAAACAAAATCTAAAAATACATTGACAATAAGTGAACAGGAGGGATATGCAAAACAAGGGACAGCTATCAATTTCATTATTGTGGATTCTAAACTAAAATTTGAAGCAAATACAAAAGCAATAATTTCAGCGGGTTTAACAGCGAGTTCTCAATTGTTAAAGTTGGCTGTAATTGTTGAATGAAAATCAATCTTGGATCACAAAAGAATATTCCACTAAAACGTCAAGACGCAACAACACAAAGAGACGCTAAGTCTTGTGTTTCAGCGATGGAAACTTTTTGGCGGAGCCTGCCCCGGGGAACAAGGGGCGACTTTGCGGCAAAAAATCTTTTTGCAGGTAATAATAATTGAATTTATAGATGGCAGAATTCATAAACATATCCATAAGAAATAAGCTGATACTGATTCAAGTGGCAACAGCATTTATAGCTGCGATGATATGCTCCGCATTTTTTTTGTTTAACGATATAAAAACATTTAAATCCTCTGAGGTCAGGAATAAAAACTCGATTGCAGAAATTATTGGTGTTAATTTAATTCCCCCCCTTTTATTCAATGACCAGGATGCTGCAAATAAGATATTTTTGCATTTAGATGATAACCCTGCTATTTTGAATGCAGCTGTGCTTGATAAAAACGGAAAAAAATTTGCCGGATATATCAAAAAGGGCGAGGCCCCCTTTGCCTTCCAAATATTTGATAAAAAAACACCAGCAAAACAAAGTTTTTTTGAGCCCCAAATTATTGTTAGTTATCAAATTTTTCAGGAGAAAGAGTTTCTTGGTACAGTAATGCTACGTGCCGAATTACACGATCTCGCTAATATTATTTACAATTATTTTAAAACTGCAATATTGATTTTGATTTTCAGTATTTTTTCAGCATTTGTAATTTCTAATTTTTTTCAAAGAATAATAACAAATCGTTTGTTGTCATTGGTTCATAATACTAGGGAGGTGGCCGAAACAGGCAATTATTCTCTCCGGATTTCCGCCCAGGGAAAGGATGAGATAAGTGTTTTGACGGAAGGATTTAACGGTATGCTGGAGCAAATTGAAAAAACGCAAAAAGCGCTTCAAGAAGCCAACTTAAACCTTGAGCAACGTGTAAAAGAACGTACTGCTTCTTTGGAAAAAACACAAGCATCTTTAAAGCTCAGTGAAGAAAAGTATCGAAAATTGATAGAAGAAGCTGGAGATGTTGTTTATACCTCTGATTTCAATGGATACTTTACTTATATCAATCCAATGTCTATAAAGCTTACCGGTTACACCGAAAATGAACTGATCGGGAAGCACTTTTCAGAAATTATTGACCCAGAATGGAAAGAGAAAGTTGCGAAATTTTACAAAGACCAATTCATTAATAAAATCCAGGAGACTTTGTTTTCTTTTCCCATTATCACTAAATCAGGAGGAAAAAAATGGATTGAACAAACTGTAATACAGCAGAAAATTGGTGACAGGATTATAGGACATCAAGCTATAGTAAGGGATATAACAGAGCGTAAAAAAAGTGAAGAAGAAATTAAACAAAAATCAGAAGAGCTTGTACGCTCCAATCAGGAGTTGGAACAATTTGCGTATGTTGCTTCACATGATTTGCAAGAACCGCTGCGAACTATTTACAATTTTGTAGGACTGCTTGATAAAAAATATTCTGGAAAAACAGACGAAGAAGCTAAGGAATACTTTAAATTTATTGTGAACGCTACTTTTAAAATGCAAAACCTGATTAAGGACTTGCTGGAATTTTCCAGGGTCGGAAAAAACATGTCGTTCACTGCCGTTGACTGCAATAAAATTTTAAAGGAAGTCATCGCTGATTTAGATACATCCATTAAAGAAAGTAACGCGAAAATTACCTCTGCCATTCTTCCTGTTTTAAAGGGAAATGAAACAGAATTGAAACGATTGTTCCAGAATTTAATCAGCAACGCCATAAAATTCCGCAAGAAAAATGTTCTACCTGAAATAACCATTACAGTTGAAAAAAAAGAAATGGAATATCTTTTTGCTATCAAGGACAATGGCATTGGTATCGAAGAGAAACATATTAATAAATTATTTATTATCTTTCAGCGGCTCCATAGTGTTGAAGAATATCCTGGCACTGGAATAGGCTTGGCAACTTGCAAAAAAATTGTTACTTTGCATAAAGGTAAAATATGGGTAGAGTCAAAATTGGGCGAGGGGAGCATTTTTTATTTCACGCTATCTAAAGAAAATTAAATTAAATTTAATGACGTCTTTCGAATTAAATAGTTTGGCTTTAATATTAATAAGTTTAGGAGCATTTTTTATGCTGCTGGCAATATTAAAAACACGCAAGCTCCTTCAATTACTCAAAAAAATTAAGGAAAAGTTTTTTTTATGGAAGATATTATTCTTACTGATGGTGTTCTTTTTTGCCGGATACCTTGCCTCCCTTTTTATCATCTCGGCAGGATTAAAGGAGATACTCGTATTGTTAACAGGACTTGTGTTTTTCTTCGGTGCATTGTTTGTATATATCGTGGTAAGAGTAAGTTCAGGTACAATCAATGCCCTCAACGATAAAAACAAAACTGAAGAGTTGAATAAAGAGTTAGAAAAAAATATTTATCTGCTGCAAAACGCCAACAAAGAATTAGAGCAATTTGCTTATGTGTCGTCACATGATTTGCAGGAGCCGCTCCAAACCATCTCCAATTTTGTAGGGCTGCTTGAGAAAACATATTCCGGAAAAACAGACGATGATACTAAATTATACTTCAAGTTTATTTTGACCGCTACAACAAAAATGCAAAATTTGATTAAAGATTTGCTGGACTATTCAAGAGTGGGAAAAAGCATAACATTCACAACCATTGACTGCAATAAAATTTTAAAAGACGTCATCGCTGATTTAGAGCTATATATTAAAGAAAGCCATGCAAAAATTACCTCTGCCCATCTTCCTGTTTTAAAGGGGAATGAAACAGAATTGAAACGATTATTCCAGAATTTAATCAGCAACGCCATAAAATTCCGCAAGAAAAATGTTCTACCTGAAATAACAATTACTGTTGAAAATAAAGAAACGGAATATCTTTTTGCCGTCAAGGACAATGGTATCGGTATTGAAGAACAGCATATTAATAAACTCTTTATTATCTTTCAACGCTTGCATAGTGTTGACGAATATTCTGGTACAGGAATAGGCTTGGCAACTTGCAAAAAAATTATTACTTTGCATAAAGGTAAAATATGGGCAGAGTCGAAATTAGGTGAGGGAAGCACTTTTTATTTCACACTTCCAAAAGAAAAATCGAATTAAAAGTTTGTTTTGATCCCTAAAAACAAACTGTGTACAACCCCGCCAAATAGCAATGCTATCAGTGAAAACAGGTGCACTTGCTCTATACTCTAAAAACATTTCTCTGGAAATGAAAATTTACTTGTATT
>JAZKBX010000051.1:0-1654 GCA_040388455.1 Bacteroidota bacterium | reverse complement strand
CCTGAACTTAACATACGTACATCATTTGCAATTTTCATTAATGCAACTGCAGAACGTTTTAAAGCACCTGATAATTCAACCATTGCATCATGCGCAGCCAACGCTTCAAATTTATTTGGCGCGGTAACAAATGGAAGGCCTGTAAGCTCTGCAATTTTTTTTGCAACCAATACATCGTATCCTTTAGGAGTATTTAATCCTGTTCCAACAGCTGTACCACCCAACGCTAATTCACGAACCACTTCCAGGGCATTTTTAATGGCCCGTATGCTGTTTGTGATCTGCTGTGTGTAACCTGAAAACTCTTGTCCAAGCGTTAATGGCGTAGCATCCATAAAGTGGGTACGGCCAATCTTTACAATATTTTTAAAGTCGTCAGATTTTTTTTGCAATGTATTTCTCAACTTCTCCATCCCCGGAAGTGTAATATCTACAACTTGTTTATAAGCTGCAATGTGCATAGCCGTTGGATACGTATCATTTGAGGATTGTGATTTATTCACGTCATCATTCGGATGAATAAAAGTTTTTCCTTCACCCAATTTATTTCCTAGTAAAACATGTGAACGATTAGCAACCACTTCATTCACATTCATATTTGATTGTGTTCCTGAACCTGTTTGCCAGATAACCAAAGGGAATTCACTATCCAATTTGCCGGCAATAATTTCGTCACACACTTTACCAATAATGTCTTTTTTATCGGCATCTAAAACTCCCAACTCCTGATTTGCCATTGCAGCTGCCTTTTTCAAATAACCAAAAGCATGAATTATTTCTCTGGGCATAGAAGCTTCCGGTCCTATTTTAAAATTATTTCGGGAACGCTCTGTTTGAGCTCCCCAATATTTATCGGAAGGTACCTTTACCTCACCCATCGTGTCTTTTTCAATTCTATATTCCACTTTAATAAGTATTAAGTTATTAGTATTATCGTTCATTAATTTCAGAGGTGAAGTTACAATTAATCTGTTAAAAAACAGGAGGAGTTATAGAGGAAAACAGTTCCGGATTTCCCCTGTTCAAAAATTTATTTTGATCGAATTAACTTTTATCAGGGTAGATCCAAAGAGAAATTTTTCCGGGAGCTTTATCAATCGTAAAATCAGTACTTTCATTACTAAGGTTAATTACTACTTCGCCATACTTCTCCGATTTCACTGACCAAATGGTAAATCCCATCTGAGCCTGACTTGCTCCAAAATGTTCGTCAAAATAGGTTTTGAATTTATTAAAAACCTCATCTGCATTATCGGCATCATTTATAAAAATATCAGAATGTATTTCATTTAAACCCAATTCATCAAAATTGTAAGCTATATTAAAAGAACCTTCCGAATCTAAATTATACTCGTAATATAAGTAGCCCTTATCCACCTCAACGGGCTTGTTGGCTTCCTTTGACTGAACAAAATTCAAACTGTCACCGAAGTTAAATCCCCTAAAAACACTTGTATCGCTGATCATCACCTTTTCGAAAATGGGGCCATACTCTGCAAGTGGCGATTTCGGATCATTACAAGATGAAATAATGAAACCAAACAGCAAAAAAGAAATTGCAATTTTTGACTTCTGAATTTTGAAAGAAAGCATCCGGGTTAATTTTTGTTGAAACATAAATATTTAAATAATAAAATAAATTTTAGGTGTAAAT
>JAZKBX010000050.1:0-10250 GCA_040388455.1 Bacteroidota bacterium | reverse complement strand
CAGCAATGCAAGCCTTCAAATAATATGGGAGATTTATCCTGTAATAAATTTTCCATTAATTTTTCAGAAGAGCGTGTAACCACCACAAATGGTAATGAATTAAACAAGTTCGTTTTATTCATTTTACGTTTATAGTAAACTACTTTTTCGCAAATGTTTTCCAGGATCAATGATTCAGCTCTGCCGTATTCAAAACAATGCAAATGGATCTTTATGCCTTCTGCATGCAATGCTTTTATTTTATAAAATACATCGATCACTCCGCCATAGTCAGCAGGGTAGGGGACATCAAAAGAAATGATATGTAGGTGTTTTGAATTCAAAAATTAATATTTATTTTAAAATGTTTTAACAAGGGGAAATCTCAAAGTGTGTTGTCACCCAGAACCTGTCGAAAGGTGTGCGATGGCCAGCCCATATACTTCGACAGGCTCAGTATGACCTAAGCACACAACACCTGTTTCACCCCTTGGTTGGCTATAAAAAGCTCTCATAAACCTTAATCAACTGCTTCTCTTCATTTTCCCAGTTCAAATCCGCAGCCGCAATTTTAGTATTTTTTTTCCACATTTGAAGCGTCTCTGTATCATCCAGGATACGATTTATTTTGTCGGCAATGTGGCGCGGGTCATGACTATCAATACAATCACCGATAGAATACTGAACAATTATTTTTTTTATTTCCACCAGATCAGATGCCAATACAGGTACCCCGGCATGTAAATAATCAAACAGTTTATTTGGCAAACTATACCGATAATTGATATTGGTATCTTTATCCAGCGTCAGGCCCAAATCAGCATGATTCGTGTATTGCAGGAGATTCTCAAAGGTCACTTTGCCAATAAATTTTACCTTGTCACTCAATTTTAAATCGATCACTTTTTGTTTTAAAATGTCCAATACATCTCCACTTCCGATGATCAGCAATACCGCATTATCTACATACTGCATTGATTCCACAGCTTCTTCTGCTCCCCTGTCAATATTAATTCCGGCACCTTGTAACACAATTATTTTTTTTTCAAGAGGTAAGCCCAGATCAGATCTATTAAGTGGATGTATTTTTATTTGATTGGAAAGTAACGGAATATTCCGAACCACTTTAAGTTCCATTTTATACTCATCACCATAAATTTTTGCGATAGAATCATTAACCGTAAAAATATGTTTTAATTTTGGAAATATCCATCGCTCCAAACGTTTCCAGATGTTTTTTTTTGTCGGCCTGGCCGTTAATTCGGGCACTTCGCAAAATAGTTCGTGGCTATCGTAAACCAGATCTGCTGATTTTAATTTTGAGATCAGATAATTCGGTAAAAGTGTATCCAGGTCATTAGCAACCAATACATCTGCTCTATGACACAACAAATATAAAAATAGATGAAGTTGATATTCTGCGTAAAAAAGCGGACCTTTTTCAAAAAATAAAAGCATCCGTTTGGTTTTATAATCACGTTTAGGTAGTGGTAAGCTTTTGCGCTGTTCCCTGCCTACCAGGGTAACATCGTAACCAAGTTTATGTAAAGTATTACAAACTTTGTGTACACGCTGATCAGTGCTTAAATCATTAATTACAGATACTATTGCTCTTTTCATTGATCATATATACACCTTCTGCTTGAGAGAGGGTGTTTTCTTTTCTACGAAGATAATAATTAAACTCATTGCATTTTTTTTAACTCTGACAGGGTTTCAAACCCTGTTAGAGGTAATTTATATTCGCCAATAAAAACACCCAATTAGAGTTTGAAAACTTTGTTAAAGGTTTGAAAATTATCCCGAATTTTAAAATAACCCTAACATGGTTTGAAACCCTGTCAGGGTGAAACTCTTGATAATGCGGGGCAAAATTAAAATGGATTTTGTGTTAAGAGATTATCGCTTTTCGGAAATTTGCGAATAGCAAAATCTTTTTTCGTTTCTTTGCAAAAACTTAAATTATGAATATTTTAATTCTTGGTTCCGGTGGCCGTGAACATGCATTTGCATGGAAGTTATCACAAAGTAAAAAGCTAAATAAATTATTTATTGCTCCGGGAAATGCTGGTACAGCAAGTTTTGGGACAAATGTAAATATCTCAACAACAGATTTTGAAGCCGTTAAAAAATTGGTGTTAGAAAACAATATTAACATGGTGCTTGTTGGTCCGGAGGATCCATTGGTAAAAGGCTTTCACGATTTCTTTTTGGCTGACTCTCAACTAAAAAACATTCCTGTGATCGGACCAAAAAAAGATGGGGCCCAATTAGAAGGAAGTAAAGATTTCTCGAAACGCTTTATGATCCGTCATCAGATCCCAACTGCACGTTACGAGACATTCACTAAAGATACATTGAATGAAGGTTTGAAATTCCTGGAAACTCTTCAGCCCCCTTATGTATTAAAAGCGGATGGTTTAGCTGGAGGTAAAGGTGTGGTAATTCCTACCACTTTGGAAGACGCTAAACTGGAGTTAACAGAAATGCTTGGAAATGCCAAATTTGGTAATGCTTCAAGCAAAGTGGTGATCGAAGAGTTTTTAAAAGGCATTGAGCTTTCGGTATTTGTTTTAACAGATGGGAATTCATATAAAATATTACCTTCTGCAAAGGATTACAAACGCATAGGTGAAGGTGATACGGGATTAAACACTGGTGGAATGGGTGCCATTTCGCCTGTTCCGTTTGCGGATGATGCGTTCATTAAAAAAGTGGAAGAACGCGTCATTATCCCTACTATAAATGGTTTGAAGCAGGAAGGTATTGATTACAAAGGCTTTATTTTTATCGGTTTAATGAATAACAATGGTGAACCTTATGTAATTGAATACAATGTGCGTATGGGCGATCCGGAAACCGAGGTGGTGATACCACGCATTAAATCTGATTTGTTAGATCTATTTGAAGGAGTTGCCAATGGAAATTTAAATGAAAAAAATATTGAATTGGATAACCGTTTTACAACCACTGTAATGCTTGTTGCGGGTGGTTATCCCGAAGAGTATAAAAAAGGTGACCTCATAACCGGATTGGACCGGGTTGAAGACAGTATTGCTTTTCAGGCAGGAACAACTTTAAATTCAGAACTTCAGACTGTAACCAATGGAGGGCGGGTAATCGCTATAACATCCTATGGTGATACCATGGAAGAGGCATTGGAAAAATCCTTCGCCAATGCCCAGCGTATTGAATATAAAGACAAATATTACCGAAGAGATATCGGAAATGATCTAAGAGTATATTACTAAAGTTGTGGTGAACTATTTATAAAAGGTTATCGGCCCTTTCAATGTTAATGCTGCGTTAGGGATTGCAGCGTAAATCCTTTTCTGTTTAGAAAAGATTGAAGCGGAAAGCCCGCCCCTTTCTTTTTAGAAAGGGAACGTCCAAATAAATTTATAGAATACAGCTCCTAACATTCTCTTTAAAAGGATAAACAATACTGAATTTTCAGATATTATTAAGAATAAAGCTCCCTAAATAGGTCATCTTGTCAGTTAAATGGCACTGGCACATGATTTGAAAAGGATTCTGCATCAAAAAAAATAGCTACTAACCAAATAAATCCAAAATACAATGCAAACCGGTAAAATTAACGTTCAAACCGAAAACATTTTCCCAATCATTAAAAAGTTCCTTTACAGCGATCACGAAATATTTTTGCGTGAATTAGTTTCCAATGCTGTGGATGCGACTCAAAAACTGAAAACACTATCTGCAATTGGTGAAGCAAAAGGCGACCTAGGCGATCTGAAAGTGGAAGTTGTAATTGATAAAGAGGCCAAGACCCTTACTATTAAAGATCATGGAATCGGTATGACTGCCGAAGATATTGAAAAATATATTACACAGATCGCATTTAGCGGTGCTGAAGAATTTGTTCAGAAATACAAAGATAAAACATCAGAAACAAACGCTATTATCGGACATTTTGGATTAGGTTTTTATTCAGGGTTCATGGTTGCTAAAAAGGTGGAGATATTTTCTCTTTCCTTTAAAGAAGGATCAAAAGCAGTTCGTTGGGAATGTGATGGAAGCCCTGATTATACTATTGAAGAAATAGAAAAAGCAGAAAGAGGTACCAACATAGTTTTACATATTGCTGATGATTCTGAGGAGTTTTTGGAGGAATATCGTATTCAGGAATTGCTTACAAAATATTGTAAATTTTTACCTGTTGAAATTAAATTTGGTACTAAAAAAGAAACAAAAAAAGAAGGCGATAAAGAAACGGAAGTAGAAATTGACAATATCGTTAATAACCCAAATCCAGCATGGACAAAGAAACCTGCTGATTTAACTGACGAAGATTACAAAAAATTTTATCATGAGTTATACCCGATGAGTTTTGAAGACCCTTTGTTTCATATTCATCTGAACGTAGATTATCCGTTTAATCTTACAGGTATTTTATATTTTCCAAGGATCAAAAAATCATTCGAGACACAAAAAGATAAAATTCAATTGTACAGCAACCAGGTATTTGTAACCGATTCTGTTGAGAATATTGTACCTGACTTTTTAACCTTGTTACGTGGTGTTATTGATTCCCCGGATATTCCTTTAAACGTTAGCCGTAGCTATTTACAAAGCGATGCAAGTGTTAAAAAAATATCAGGACACATTACAAAAAAAGTTGCTGATAAATTAGAAGACCTGTTCAAAAAGGATCGTACTGATTTTGAAAGTAAATGGGAGGATATTAAAATATTTGTACAATACGGAATGCTTTCAGATGAGAAGTTTTATGATAAAGCTCAAAAATTTGCCTTACTGAAAAGTGCTGATGGAAAATATTCTACTTTGGAAGAATATGCTGAAAAAGTAAAACCAACACAAACGAATATAGATAAAAAAGTAATTTATTTATACACCACCAATGTGGATGAACAGCACAGTTTTATTGAAACAGCAAAGGATCGTGGTTATGATGTATTAGTATTCGACAGCCCTATTGATTCACATTATATTAATCAATTAGAATCTAAATTAACGGATATATCTTTTGTAAGAGTGGATGCAGATACAATTGACAAGATCATTAAGAAAGAAGAAGCACAACCTTCAAAGCTTTCGGAAGACGAACAAAAACAATTACAACCAATTATTGAAGGATTAGTTGCTAAAGAAAAATTCAGTGTTGTATTTGAAAGTCTGAGTGAAAAAGATGCACCTATCCTTATCACTAAACCAGAATTTATGCGCAGAATGAAAGATATGAGTGCAATGGGTGGTGGCGGAATGGCTTTTTATGGCTCTATGCCTGATATGCATAATCTTGTTGTAAACAGCAATCACCCGCTTATTTCTAAAATACTAAAGGAAAAAAATGCTGATAAACAAAAGCAACTGGCAAAACAGGCTGCTGATCTGGCAATGCTTTCCCAAGGCTTATTAAAAGGCGAGGAATTGACCAGGTTCATCAAACGCAGCGTAGAATTGATAGATTAAATCACTATCATAATTCCCCCTTGAAAAGGGGGGCGCGAAGGCAATAGCGTTGCAGGGGGATTTGAATCCACTTGAAAATCGTGAATGCTTTATCGATTGAACAATTCCGCGGGATTAACTGACAAAAAACGCCAGCATGACATTAATGATAGCTTGGTACGTGCTTTGACAAATTTGATACACATTTATAATTAAACTTAAAAAAAACAAAACGAAATGAAAAGAGGTACTATTATTTTATTAGCAATTGCGGGTATATTCCTGCTTATTGGTTTTAACGGTTGTGGTTCATACAACTCCATGGTAACAATGCAAGAAGGCGTTACTGCACAATGGCAACAAGTAGAAGTTGCTTACCAGGCACGTATGGATAAAACCAAAAATTTGTTTGAGATTGTTCAAGGTGCAGCTGATTTCGAAAAAGAAACATTGAAAGAAGTAATGGAAGCCCGTAGCAAAGCAACCAGCATTCGAATTGACCCTACCAATTTAACTCCGGAAAAAATGGCGGAATTTGAAAAAGCTCAGGGAGCTTTCGGTCAATCTTTAGGACGCTTAATGGCTGTGGCTGAAAATTACCCTCAATTACAGGCAGTAGGAGCTTTTCGTGATTTTCAGGCACAATATGAAGGTATGGAAAATCGTATAGCTACTGAACGCAGACGTTTCAATGAAACGGCACAGGAGTATAACACCTACATACGTAAATTCCCTCGCAACATTTGGGCAGGTATCTTTGATTTCGATAAAAAAGCATACTTCGAATCAGTTGAAGGTGCTGAAACGGCTCCGGATATTAAAAGTATGAGAGATAAGAAATAGTTGAAAAATTATGTTGAATGTTAGATTGTAAATGTTGAATTAGTGTAGACATTTATAATTTAACATTTAACATTTAACACAAATTTTTACAATGAGCGCAAAAAACTTTTTTACCGAAGAGCAGAAACATACTATTCAAAAGGCCATTGCTGATGCCGAACTTAACACTTCAGGAGAAATTCGTGTACATATTGATGATGTATGTAAAGAAGAGGTGCTGGATAAAGCGGCCAACATATTTCATGGCTTAAAAATGGATGCAACCGCATTGCGTAATGGCGTATTGTTTTATTTAGCTGTTAAAGACCATAAATTTGCGATACTGGGCGATAAAGGAATTAACGAAAAAGTACCTTCTGATTTTTGGGATCATATTAAACTTACCATGCTTGAACACTTCAAAAAACATGAATTTACTGAAGGTTTAACAATAGGAATTAATATGGCAGGCGAAAAATTAAAAGCACATTTTCCTCTGCATCATACCGATACCAATGAATTAAGTAACGATATGAGTTTTGGAAAATAAATTTTACAATTTTACAATAGGCAATTTAACAATTATAATTCTCGAAAAATTCGAATCTTAGCACTGTTCCATAGGCATCTACATTTGCTTTATACAGTTTCGTAAATTCGTAATGATTCGTTATCCGTAAAATCAAATGGTAAAAAAATATTTTCCCTTTTTATTTCTTATTCTGTTTGTATCATATACGGGATTTGCACAAGTTACTGGTATTCCTGAACGTCCAAGTCCACCGCGTTTGGTAAATAACCTTTCAAAAGAGATGCCTGATTTTTTATCTCCGGATGAAGCGGAAAGGCTGGAGCGTAAACTTTCTGATTTTGCAAATCAAACATCTAACCAAATAGTTATTGTTGTTGTAGATGATTTGGGTGGCGATGAGCCCTGGAGCTATGCAACGGAACTTGGTCAAAAATGGGGCGTAGGACAAGGTAAATTTGATAATGGCATAGTTATCCTTGTGAAACCAACAGGAGGTGAAGGACAGCGTAATTTGCATATTGCTGTAGGTTACGGACTTGAAGGGGCTATTCCCGATCTAACCACCAAACAAATTCGTGAGAACGAAATGTATCCTTACTTCAAAAGAGGGGAATATTATACGGCTTTGGATAAAGCTACTGATGTATTGATGGCAATGGCCAAAGGTGAATATAGTTCCGATGCCTATGGCAAAAAGAACAAAAAGAAGTTTCCGGTTGGAGTAATAATTCCACTTATATTATTTATCCTTTTCGTTATTTTCAAAGCCAGCAAACGTGGCGGTGGCGGTGGTGGCGGTTTAACCATGGGTGCAGCTGGATTTATACTTGGTAACGCATTCGGCCACAGAGGTGGTGGAGGAGGCTTTGGTGGAGGCGGTTCTTCCGGTGGCTTTGGCGGTTTTGGTGGTGGCGGTTTTGGTGGTGGTGGTTCTGGAGGGAACTGGTAGATCACGGTCATCCCGAGCGGTAGCCGAGGGATCTTTTTATTGATTACTGGTAATGAATTTACTTTCTGAAAGGAACTGACAAGATTCCTCCACTTCGGTCGGAATGACTCGATAGAAAATCACTCTATTGGAAGTCGTCATCCCGAGCGGTAGCCGAGGGATTTTTTTATTGATTACAGGTAATGAACTTATTTTCTTCAAGGAACCAACAAGATTCCTTTCACTTCGGTCGGAATGACTCTATAGAAAATCACTCTATTGGAAGTCGTCATCCCGAGCGGGAGCCGAGGGATCTTTTTATTGATTACTGAAAATGAACTTACTTTCTCCTAGAAAGCCCCTTCTGCAAAAACTTCAGAGTTCAAAAAATTCCATTTCGGATTTAATGTTTGAATTAAAACCTCTTTCTTTTTTCTATTCCAATTTTTGAGTTGCTTTTCTCGAGCAATTGCGTCTTCTGCTTTAACAAAACGTTCCCAATAAACTAATTTGTAACAATAATACTTTCCGGCAAATGTTTCAGGATTTCCTTTATTTTCCTGATGTTCGAACAATCTTCTTTTTAAATCATTCGTTATTCCAATATACAAAACTTCCTTTTCAGGGTTTGTAGTAATGTAAATGAAATAATTTCTCATATAAATTTTTTTAAATAGTGCTGCGGCCTTTAGTTAACACTACTTTTGGGGAGTTTGAATATCATCGTAAAAAGTGTAAAATAGTTTTCGTGAAACTATTCTCCCAACCACTTCTCTACCTCTCCCTGATCCAGATCAATATAATAAACAGTGTGTTCCACAATACTATTATTCACGAGATAGATGGCTGGCATCTCTGTGCCGGCTAAGTAAATAAAATGATTTATCGGCTTTCCGCCTACCAGCATACAATGTGGAATATCTTCGGTATGCGTTTCTTCAAAAAAGCCTTTTAAATTTTTTTCGTCACCATTAAGTACAAAGTAAAAAGGGATAGAAGGATTACGCTCGTGAATAATTCTGATCTTATTAGCCGCTATCCTACAATGAGGGCATTTTAAACTCATAAAAGCAATAATATGCTTTCCTTGCGAAAGTGTTTGTGGCGGAACGTTAAGAGTAGCATGTTTATATAAAGTGTCCAACTCAATTTTGAAATTTTCTTCGGGTTTATTAAGGTATGCTGCTGAATAATTTAATTCAACAGGGTTAAGAATAAAGGGCATTGCAAATGCTGAAAGGAATAGCAATGTATTTATAATGGCCGGTCTTTTATTAAAGTTCCAACCATCGTGATACTTATGCAAAATAAAAAATCCACCAAGCATAATTGCATTTTTTATCAATGCCTGCAAAGGGGTCATTTGTATAAAAGTGCCGAAGCAACCGCAATTGCCTTTATTACCTGTAAAGAAAATCAATAAAATAAGATAAACACAAAATATAAGCAGCACCGCAATGCCTGATCTATAAGCAATTTTGCGAAGACTCAGGTTGAAAAGAAGTAGAATTCCTATAAAAAATTCAAGTCCTATAAGGATACGGGCAATGAAGGGAGCAACCTGCCAGTTAATAAAACCAAGATCTACAAAAGTATATTCAAAGGGCTCAATAGGATATAGTTTTGTATATCCTGAAAACAGGAATACTGCACCTAATAGAGCGCAAAGAAATACGAGTACAATTTTTTTTAACATATTTGGATGAAAAAAAAGCGTTCCCGATTGATCTGGAACGCTTTTTAATAAAAATTTCAATAAAAATTATTTAAGATCGCAAGTGTTTGTCCATACATAACTTGTTCCGCCAAAATCATAAGTACCGGATGTGCTAAGGCATGCTGCTCTTGCATCAGCTTTTTTAGCATCTGTATAAGTTTTTATGCTTGTAGAAGAAGTGCTACCAGGAGCTGTGCTAGTGGTTGTACAAGTACAAGTACGGTCTTTTTTGCATGAAGCAAAAGAAAATGCAGATATAACTGCAACAAATAATAATACTTTTTTCATGTTTTTTTTAATTTTTTAAAATGATTAAATAGGTAAATTAATTGTTTACAATTTATTTTAGTTCGCAGGTAGTTGTTTCTAAATCAGTACCAGTGCCTGTTGTATGATCTATACAAACTTTTTTAGCATCACCTTTTTTAGAGTCAATAATAGTAACAACGTCAGTAGTGGCTGGTGAACCATCAGCATATACAGTAGTACAAGTACAAGTACGGTCTTTTTTACAAGAAGCAAAAGAAAAAGCAGAAATAACTGCAACACATATAAATAATTTTTTCATGTTTTTTTAGTTTTTTTAGTTTGATTAAAAAAAAATAGTAATATCTGATTTTTCAATTACTTCAGTTCACAAGTTCTTATAGTTGTAACAGTACCGTCCACTTTAGTTGAACTTAAACAATTCGCTCTTGCAGCAGCTTTTGTAGCTTTTGGAAAAGTTATAACATCAGCGGTTCCACCTGCTACACCGTTATAAGTTGATGTACAAGTACAAGTTTGGTCTTTTTTGCAAGAAGCAAAAGAAAATGCAGAAATAACTGCAACAAATAATA
>JAZKBX010000049.1:2609-12143 GCA_040388455.1 Bacteroidota bacterium | reverse complement strand
GATTTAATAAGAAATTTCTAACGGTTTATTAACGGTATTTTGTTCAAAACTTTTATAATAGTAATAAGTATAAGTAGTATCTTCGTACCCATAATAATTACATAAATTAATTACTAACCCCAAAACCCCAGTAAAATGAAGACAGTAATGATCGGAGTAATCTCAAAAATCGAAGATGAAAAAGTGCAACCGAATTATCGTTTGCGCAACATCGAAATCACCGTTAAAAACTTTGACCGCGAAACAGGTCAACCTGTTTCTGAAGAAATTTTTCCTATGTCAGTTTTCAATAAAAAAATTGACGAATTCAAACCACTTTTGAAAATTGATGCACGTGTAAAAATTACAGCTTATCTTAAGTCTTTAAAAAACGAAAAAGATGGAAAAACTTTTTACAACATCGCGTTAAATGTATCAGATATGAGTGATGCAAGTTTTAAATCATATGAAGCACAGTAGAAATGAGCAAAGGAATTGTAACAGTTTTGAAATTGGAATCTCAAATTATTGGTATATTCACCAATAATTTAGCGGCATTCGAGAAAATTAAATCTTTGATTTCTAAAGAAGATATAAAAACTCTTCCAGGCTACTCAACGATTAATAGAATAGTTTCAGAATCTGGCGATGGAAAAACTATCAAAACTCATCTAGGTTTGTTCAACATTTCAAAGCACAAGGTCCTGAAAAAAGGAACCTAAAAAAATTCAGGCAACGCAGGGATGCGACCTGATGGCAGGCTCAATGGGTGTTAACTAATTGAACCAAAAAAAAACCCTCGAATAAAATCGAGGGTTTTGCTTTTTGTAAAAAATCATCAGCTCTTGATACCATTTGAAAATTGTTTGTTCTGGTCAGACAATTTTCTTTGGTAACACAGAACTAACATAATCAACTTCTTCATTATATTTTAAAATACATTTTGAAAAATCTCCAAATTCCATCCCTTTATTGCAAAGAGAGAGACTATAAGTAATATATTTACCGGGATATGGCGTGTACTTCCATTCTGTTTTAATCATAAATTGTACATAACGTACAGTTCCGCATATTGCGCATTTAGCTCTTTTCATCTGTTAATTTTTTTAGTTTAATTCTTAACTTATAATACCTTATAAATGCACTATCAGGGATATTTACTCGCCCTTTAAAAAATAGTTGTAATTCTGTAATACCTGCCTCACAATCATTAATATCAGTACAATTCTTAGCAATTGTATATGCTGTTAGTTTTCTCATCTTTTTTTTGTTTTTTTTTATAACCCCCGTTAGACCTGCCCTTAAATCCTTTATTTAATAGATATAAATACTTCGTCATTTTCTGTAAACAAATGTTGTCTGCAATTCGCTTCCACCACCAAGAATCCTTTATATTTTAATTCATTGTTTTTTGTTTCCATTCGCAAGTCAACGAAATTGTAAACAAAAAAAATCTTACTTCTAATAGTCTTTTTTATATACCTGTTTTTTATAAGAGAACTAACCTTTATCTTAATGAATTGTGTTTCATCAGTATCCTTGTTTCGATTTACCATTTTTTTTCTTTTACAAGTTCCAATTGCTTTTTTTCAAAGAACAATATCCCGCCCGGATATTGTACTCCTACAGTGTCAATATATACACTATCTATTGTTCCTATCAATGGTGTCTTATGACATCCATTAATCAATATTACTTTACTTCCGTTTTTCATTTCTAGCTTTTTTTATTCCGTTATAACTATAACTAACTCCGTCTTATGACAACATACACGCTTATCTTCGCATACAACAGTAATGGTGCTTGGGTCTATAATAGACTGAATTATATTAACTACTTTGTGTTTCAGCTGATAAGGCTTAATTGTGTTTAATTTAAAACAATCACCAGTCTTTAAATCCCCGGCCTGAATAAAATTTTTATTTGTTTTTTCTGCTTTTTTCATTTTTTTTATTTCTTTTAATTACTGATTTATACATTAAAAATAGCGGGTAATTTATCACCCGATAACTACTAACAGGATTAGTAGTTAAATATTTCTCTTTTACTTTTTCTGAACTTGTCACGCTCATATTTTGCCCAGTAAAATAGTCGTAAATGAGATAGTATGTCTTTTCTTTTGCCATAATTTTTTTACATTTTAAAAATTGTTATTGTTAGAATTCCTGCTTTCTTTGACGCGGCAAACCAATTGTAACTGAATGGTCTAATCTTCCTCGTCAACTCATCAGCAACCGTAATTGTTAATGAATCCAACTCAATCACAAATGTTTTATCATTAACCAGTATCATTTTATACTTATATCTTCTTAAATAGTCTTGTAGTGATGTTTCGACATCTTTCATTAATTCTTGTGCTTCCATTTATTTGCTACCCTTTCGGGATTTATTAGTTAATATTAATTTAATTTAATATATCTTCCTCTCTTCTATCCAACCCATAATGTTTTCTTTATTATCAATAAGATACTGTTCTGCTTCTTTATAAGAAGAGAAAGTTATTACACTACCAGAATAAATATCACCAGTTCCGAAGTCTGTATTATTATGATATCTTTCTCCTTTTGCGCCTGCATCGAATACTATCACATATTCTAATTCTTTTTTTTCTGTTTCCATTTTTTTTAC
This sequence comes from Bacteroidota bacterium, assembly GCA_040388455.1. Classification (GTDB taxonomy): domain Bacteria; phylum Bacteroidota; class Bacteroidia; order 2-12-FULL-35-15; family 2-12-FULL-35-15; genus 2-12-FULL-35-15. The sequence goes on along the minus strand of JAZKBX010000049.1, from coordinate 9,536 downwards.
CTTTTCAGGATTTTTTAGTTAATATTAATTTATGAGTACAAAGTTATGTTTTATACTCATTACTTCCTAATCTTCTTTATGACTATTTGTCAAAGTTATTAACAGTCATTATGTCCGCTTTCCGTTGCTACCATTGAATTTTTTTTTACTTTCGTAAAAACCTGACAACTTTATTAACATTGTCAGGTTGAAATCTTTATCCAACCACAAACGTCTATCTTTATATAAAAATCGCCCCCTTCGGGGGCTGTTGAAAAACTTGTTAGTAACCTGTCAACTGCCAATAGTTAATATTTCAATTTATATAAATTCCTTTGTCAAACTAATTAAATCCATAAAATAAATGACAAAAACTCCATTACTCCAAATCATTAATTTTGCAAAAAATGAAAATTGCATCTTCTCCACTCTAGAACTAAACGGTATCGAAATATGCAAAGCTTTTCAAAACCGTCATTATCCTATTCCAGACGGAAAGTACTCAGCAGTTAAATATTTTTCTCCACATCTTAAGCGTAATGTTGCACTACTTACTGTACCTGATCATAAATATGTAGAAATACATCCAGCGAACCACTTCAATCAGCTACGTGGCTGTATTGCTCCTGTTTCATACCTAGGAATAACAGGCGGCATTGATTCTAATGCGTGTGTTGATCGTATTATTGAACTATTCGAAAATTCTAAAACAATCGATATTGAATTAATCGAAAGATGGACAGATATTAGTCTTTAATAGTTCGGCTTCGCCTTACTATTACATTGGTTAATCATAGGCACCCACAAGTCTAAGACATTAGAAGTAGTTAATCATAAATCAAACTCCCCAATTAAAAATGAAAAATTTTAAGTCCAGGCTTAAGTCAGAAATTATAATAAAAACCCCTCAGGTCAACACCAAAAAATTCAAACTACTGGATTTATTTTCTTGTGGTGGTATGGGTGCAGAAGGTTATATACGTTCAGGATTCGACTGTATTGGAGTAGATAAAGACTATCATAAAAATTACCCTAGTCAAATGCACGTATGCGATGTGTTTGATTTTTTACAATCATATAAACTCAACTATGATGCAATCCACGCGTCCCCACCTTGTCAGGGATATTCTAAATTAAAACATTTTTCAAAACAGAATACAGGATTACACATTGAAGAAATCAGGGAACTATTGATAGAAACTAATAAACCTTATGTAATTGAAAATGTACCCGGCTCAACCCTAAAAAATTACATCAAACTTAACGGAACTATGTTTGGTCATAAATACGTGAAAGAACGATGGTTTGAGAGTAATGTTTTTTTAATGGCTCCTCCAAAAATTCCAATCAAAGGGAAATGCTTCATTCCTTCCTACGGCGTAGGACCTACAGGTTATATATCCTTAATCGGTAACAATTTCAATAAAGCAAAAGCACTCTATGAGCTTGGGACGTCCCGCAATTACAACATCAAAGAAATTTCGGAAGGTATACCCCCTGTTTACACAGAGTTTATCGGACATCAATTAATACAATCGCTCAGGTCATCTCAATAAATTCAAAAATTAACAAATTCCAAATCCCCTGATTAACTATGATTATAAATATGCCAATGATAAGTATCAAACCTAACGGTTTTTCTACTTATACCTGTTTTAATTATTTAAACGAACCGTTAACTAAATCAAAACGCTGGTCCCCACCTCCGGTGGTGACAGATACAAAAGGAATTATATCCTTCAAAGCAAATAAATCCATCAAATTAGCAATAGACTGGCTATTAACAATCACGAAAGAAAAGGTTCTGATCCGGAAGAACAAAGAAGTAAAATATAATTTCAAATTGAATTTTATAACTCTTACTTTGTCCAGTGCACAAGTGCACAGCGACCAGTTTATAAAAAAAAATATGCTCAATCAGTTCCTGATTGAGCTAAATCAAAAATACAAATGTGAAAATTATCTTTGGCGCGCCGAATCACAAAAAAGTGGGCGCATACACTTTCACATCGTTGCCGATGTTTTTGTACCTTGGGAAGAAATGCGCAATAACTGGAACAGAATTCAAAATAAATATGGCTACATAGACCGTTACACCGCTAAGACTGGCAAACGAAATCCGAATTCAACAGATGTCCATTCAATAAAAAACATTAAAGACCTACCGGCTTATCTTGCTAAATATTGCAATAAAAATTCCAACGGTGAGAAAGTTTTATCGTTCAGAAATAAAAAACGTTTGGAAGCGGCACGTTTACTTCGTCCAATTAATCTTTTTAACATTAAACCTATCCTCCCGGATAAACGAAAATACCCTGACTATCAATGTGACGATGCTGCCGAAATGGAAGAAAAAAATTTTACAGCATATCGCCCAATCAACGGTAGGTTGTGGAATCTCTCACAAAAATTATCTAAATTAAAATCTGCTACCGCAGAAATATCAGATAAAATTCAAGCAGAAATAAATTGGCTTTTCACCAAAAAAAATGAAAAAGTAAAAGAGTTCGAATACGCCACAGTGTTCGATTTCAGCATAAATATGCTAAAATCTTTTAAATGCAATGCCATCGTAAATGTCCTTCGGGACTACTACGTTAATATCCTAGTACCTAAACCCAAACCCGATAAGGATGCTTGGTACAAACCATTTGTACCTGCCAATCTTGATAAAGTATATAAAGAATGGGAATTATTCACAGCGTAGCAATTTTGTAAGCATCTCTCTATAAAAAAAACTCGCTACCTGCCAAATAGTCGAAAAAAACTGCCATTATGTCAAATATTAGTTAATTTTACTTTCACAATTAACAATTAATAATTAACAATTAATAATTATCAAACAAAATGGCAAAAATTAAATTAGGTGACTCCATAGTCGCCATATCAGGCAAATCAGGCGGTCGCGTGTACTCTAAGAACAGAGGCGGCAGTTACATGAAAAATTGGGTAAAACCAACAAACGGACGTACTACTGCTCAAACATTAGTTCGTACAATATTCACCGCACTTTCGCAAGCGTGGGCAGGTATTGGTGCCGCAAACCAAAACGGATGGATTCAAGCATCCACAACTTTTCAAATCAAAAACGTATTTGGAGACTTGAAAACTCTTGCAGGTAATGCGCTTTATATCGCGCTAAATAAAAATTTAGCTGATGTAAACATTGCTTCGATTGATACCGCGCCAACAAAAGTTGTTTCAACGATTCTCGATACTCCAGCTACTGTAGCAAGTACTGGAGCGCAAACATTAGTTGCTACATTCGCTGGCGCGATTGCCGCAGATATTGCAGTTAAAGTTTTTGCTTCGCCAAGCTTAAGCGCTGGCGTTTCAACTGCTGGCGCAAAAATGCGACAAATTGATGTTCTTGATCCTGCACAAATTGCTGCTTACTCAGCAACTACTGCATATCTTGCTAAATTTGGCACGATTGGTCCTGCAGGAAACAAAATATTTTTAATGTTTGTTCCGGTTGCTATCGCAAACGGTCAATTATCCAATACCGTTCGTCAAACGGTTATCATTGGAGCCTAATTAACTGGGGAGTTAATTAATTATTTGAAAAAAAAGCATCCGCTTTATTGCGGATGCTTTTTTTTTGTTTACTTTTGACTAACCGCTAATAACTAATAACTAACCACTACTATGGCAATCATAACCCCCGGCGCTAACATCTCTGACATACGCGGTTCAATAGGCGGAACAAATTTCAAACGTTCTACTCAAGGAATTTCAATGACTAATAAAGTCATTCGCAAAAAAAATAATTCTCAATCTCAAAACAATATACAACAGATTAACGCCAGGCTTAACTATGCTTGGTCATCTCTCACAGATGCGCAACGTAACAACTGGGCTCAATTTAGCAATTTCGTAAACTCAATAGGACTAACAAAAAAAGGTAAAAAGTCCTCAAACACAGGAAAGATGCAGTTTTTAGCAGTAAATTTTTATTGCCTACTATACAAAAAAGACATAATAGTTACTCCAACATTTACGGATCCGGAACCACCGGTTATACCTTGCCCTCCCGATTTCATTACATCAACTACGTTGATGAATTACACGGGAACTATTGATAATACAACTCAATTATTAATCACTAAAATTTCATTACCTCAATCAAACACCACAAAGACAACCAATACAGGCTATCGCACATTAATATATCCACAAATTTCAGGTGATACACAAGATTGGTCAACATCTTATTTTAATCAATACGGCATCAATCTTATTCCCGGTAAAGCATACTGGGTAAGTTTACAAGTGTTAAATTTTATCACAGGTATATTTTCACCAGTAAGTCAACAATTAATCAAATACACCCCAATTCTTACAGGATTAGGTTACTTTGCTTTAGATTCAACATTCATATTATCGTAATTCATAATTCATAATTCTTAATTTATAACTAAAAAAAAATGAAACAATCATCCTCATATTTCACAACAAAATTTGTAACTGGCTATGTAGTTACAGCTCAAGACATGATTGATTTAGTAGATAGCTACGAAAATTTAGTTGATGACAATCTCTTAACTGGTTACGAACTTAATGCACCCGCTGTATTTCCTCCCGTTCAATCTACTGCATATGTTCTTACTAAAAAAATAAATTGGAGCTACCAAGACTTAGGAGTGTATGCAGGTTTAAAACTACCTCCTGCGTTAAAGGAAATGCAACTAACATTTATTTGCTCCAACTCTGAAAATTTTTCCTTTTTTCCAAATGAAACAGAAGAAATAAGTCCGCTAGGTAACGACAATCCATATTTAAATAACGGTAAATGCATAATCCGCTTTACATCTCCTGCAGACGCTGTTTGGGTCGTAGAAGTCATAGACTACTTAGCTGAAACTGTCAAATTAATTGGCGCTAATCAAAACATCTCCGATGTAACCCCTTCTAACCAAGCAACAGCAACTCCTTTAGTTAATTATACAAATAATATAACAGGCACTAACATAATTACAGGTGCCACAATAATGCCACAAGCTAAAGGAAGTATGGTTATTAACGTCAGAAACGATTCAGCCAATAACTCTGATTTATACCCTTTCCTAGGCGATAAATTTGATGCTCAATTCATAAATGTTCCACATTCATTAGCGCCAGATGAAGCTTTAATTGCAACGTGTTTTAAAGATGGTGAATGGAAATATATTAGCTATTAATGGCAACAATTACACCCGGTTCAACAATCGGAGACATAAATGGTTCAATCGGTTCGGTTACGTTTTCTCGTAACCGTTCTGGTTTAATTGCTAAAAATAAAGTAACAGGAAAAAAAACTACCACGCAAAAACAAAAAATATTTCTTCAATCAGACATCGCAATCATCAATCAATGGCAATCACTAATACTGTCTCAAAAGCAAGTTTGGAACGATTACGCAGACATCCACACAAAAACCAATCGCTTTGGAAAAGTACAGCGCTTATCAGGCTTCAATTGGTTCAAATCTGTAAATACATCTTGGTTCTACGTTTATGGTTCTTACATACTAATACCTCCTACGTATGCTTACCCAAATTTCCTACCTACATTCATTGTATCTCTAACATCGGACGATATAGTTATCGAATGGAGTAATCCTGTCAATCCAGATGACATCACTCTATTCATTTATACTACGCCGCCAATAAAAGGAACTGCACGCTTGAGTAATGCCAATTATCGTTTACTCCGTAAACTATCTGTAGATTTCTCCAGCTCATTCTCCATTCTTTCAGAATGGGAGCAGGCACATAACCTTAATTGGTCAGAAGTATCAACATCAGGTAAGTTCCTTATGAATGCTCAAATATTCGCAATTAACAAAGCAACAGGAATAACAGGAACTGCAATGACAGCAGTAGGTGCTTTAGTCCGTTCAGGCTTAGGCGCAATGCGTTTAGATTCTACATTTATCCTTCAATAAAATCTTATATTTTTTACAAATCTGATCAGGTAAAGCAATTTTAATCAATAACAACTTTACGATCATGAAAAATTTCCAGCAGTTTTAAATATTTTTTTTTCTCTTGCTATTTCTATTTTTTATACTTTACTTTACAGTATGAAAAAATATACAGGCAATAAAAACATCCCCGGTGTTTACCAAAAAATTATAAATGAAATCCCCGATTGCAACACATTCATAGAGCTATTTGCAGGTTCAGCCGCAATATCAAAAATCTTAAAAACAGATAATACAACTAGTATATATCTTAACGATATTAACGAATGCGTATTAAACAGAAATGTATGTACGGTCCTGAATGCAGAAATTTTTAATTTAAACTATGAAGATTTCCTTACCCACTACAATACACTAATCCGTTCAAGCAGAAGTACAACTATATTTGCTGATCCCCCATATATGCACGAAACTCGCCCTTCACAAAAGAAACTTTATGTGAATGAAATGTCAAACGATGATCATATTCAATTGCTTTCTACTTTACTGCAGCAGATTCATAATGTAATTATCATACATCCAAAAAATAAATTATACGACCAAATGCTTACTGGATGGAGAATAAAAGAAATTAAAATTCGTTACAATAAAAAAACATCAATTGAAAATTTGTATATGAACTTTCCTGATCCTAAAGAACTTCTTGACTATTCTTACATAGGCTCAAATTGTTGGGAAAGACAGCGTATAAAAAGACAGCAGGTTAATATTTATAACAAAATTGCTATACTTCCGGGAGTACAGAGGAATGCAATACTAAAAAAACTTTCCCAATCGACTTTCTAAGAATGCTAACGCTTTATTTTCTTTTCAATATTTTTTTGTGATAGATATACAAAGGAGTTGTAATATAGTAGGAAGCATACTACTAGTAACACATTGAATACATTGATTATAATTACAAATTAATACTAAACTGATAGTAGATTGATAGTAGATTGATAGTAGATTGATAGTAGATTGATAGTAGATTGATAGTAGAT
>JAZKBX010000049.1:0-2509 GCA_040388455.1 Bacteroidota bacterium | reverse complement strand
TGATAGTAATTTAATCGTTATTTCAATATTCTTTATCCGCAAATTAACCCGTCATAAATGAGCGATAAACCCGCGATAAACCAGCTTATCACTATCTATATTATTCTCTCACATCGGGGAACATACTATTGCGGAATCACCAACAACATGAAGCGAAGATGGAGAGAACATTGCTCAGGTCAAAGCAAATATCTCAGCATTTACAAAGCGAAAGAAATCGTTTATACTGAGTTAGCCCAAGGTTATGAAGCGGCAAGAAAGAGAGAGAAAAAAATTAAACAAATTGGTCCAGGGAAGTTTATGAAGATTTTAAATCTATCTAAAATAAATAATACTACATTTACAAAATGAAATCAATTAGCATATATCGTAAGAAGAAAATTAAATATAGAATTGTAAAATCCTATTACATGATTTCATACTTAAACTGTAAACGTTAATTACATATGAATCCATGGCAGACAATAGGGCAATCGTTACCCATTGATGGTTCAACCGTTTGGATTAGAATGATTAATTATTATGCCGAACCTTATACAGCAGTTTACAACGCAGGTGCTCAATCAATGACTTTAACAATGACAGCGGTAACCATTCCTCTTTATATGATTGCAAGATGGAAAAATGTTTAAGTGAATTAACAAAAGTTTTAATAGAAGTCGTAAGAATTAATATCCAACTAAATTTAGAAATAACAGATTTAAAAAAACAATTAAACAATGAAAGTAGTAAGAAGTAGCAACTACAACGAAACAGCCCCGGATAACAATTTCCAACCAACTGTTTTACACCACCGGCTAACAGGTCTGGGAATCTATTTAAAAATCGTAATTGCTTCCGCAATCGTTGCAAACATTCTTCTTTACTTATATCATAATTTATAATTCATAATTCATAATTCAAAAATATGATCCCTGCCCTACTCGCCGCACTAATAGAACAAGTCCCAGTAATAGTTACATCCCTCACAGTAACTGGTTTATCAATGATTGCACGATGGTTAGAAAAAAAAGACTTAATTAAAAAAGGTAAACTAAAAGAATAGTTTTTGCAAGTCTCTCAATTTCTCTCAGATATTTTTCTTTTCAATAAGAATGAAAAGTAAAATCTCCTTATAAATTTTCGTTTGTTGCAAAGTTTCGCAAGTTGTAACAGAAAAAGAAAAAATAATAATAGAATAAATAAATTTATTCTATCATTATTTTTTACCTTCTATGGCGTTATCAGTGCAAGAAAAATGCACAGATAACATCGGAAAGTTTCAAATACTTTCAGTATTATTTTTTGTTCGTGCCTCACCTGCTTTGTTTTGAGGTATGGAAATGCAGGCGGCGGCGTAAAAAAGCCGCCTGCTTTTCCATACTTCGGGTTACGTTCCTTCACCCGTTTGGGCGCGGTATTAAAACAACAACAACAAAGCAACTCCTTGCTATCATAAGTTGCAGTAGAAGAAACTGCAACTAATGATAGTTTCATATCATAAGTTGCAGTAGAAGAAACTGCAACTAATGATATGAAACCCTATTTAACATAATGTGGTATTATATCACATTTTAAGGTTTCCTATAATTTTATTTATGCCTGCGGCGCTATGGTAAAGGAAAACCTAAAAAAATCTAATATAATCAACATTATGCAAAATAGGGCTTCGTCGTTTTATCAGGATAGGTGCGCGAAAAGCGCGTTTTTAATTAAACAAACAACCTCCAAACCGTTTGGCGGTTGTTTGTTGTGTTAGTTGTTAGAAGGATAGCAGTATTTTCTTTGTCATTATTATTGCAGAAAAAATGCAATAATACCGCCAAAGAAAATAATTAACTCATACCCTCGTGCCTCAGGTATCGCCTCCGGCAGGTAGGCATTGAAAAGTTTTCAGCAAGAGAAAAAAGATGTAACGCCAGATAATTTAATAAACATGAAGTATTGCTATTTTATAGATGCCCCCGCTGGCGCTTATATGGGGGCATCTATAAAATATCAATTTCATGTTTGTGTCATGCGGTCTGGCGTTCCTGTTTTTTCTTCTTGCTGCTGGGCTTGGGGTGTTTCTCGTGCCGCTTGTCTTTCTCGGGTTCGTTCTCGCGTTTCTGCTCAGTTTCCGGGTTGTCATCAGGTCGTTTGGTGTTTGTCTCGGTAGTTTTCTTTCCTTGCATTTCCTGACAACATCACGATTCCAGAATAAGATTAACAGAATCCCGTAACCACGAAGTTGGTAAATCAGCCCGAATCAATTAAAGGAATGAAACAAGGTTATTTTTTCCCTGCGGGGCTATGGAGTTTCACGAGTTTTGACGAAAATAATAACGTTTCTAAGATTTTGCGAAGTGCAAAATCTAAGAAAGTTTAAAAATTTTTTTCATCAAAATCCTTGAGTTGATTCGGTCTGATTTAAAAAAAGCGGTTACGGGTTTTTTGTTGAAATTTATGATTAAAAAATAGTAGTGAGTGCATCTCGATTTAATAAGAAATTTCTAACGGTTTATTAACGGTATTTTGTTCAAAACTTTTA
>JAZKBX010000048.1:0-3859 GCA_040388455.1 Bacteroidota bacterium | reverse complement strand
TTTTTTGTTTTAATTTTCACTTTGCAATTATCCCCTTTTGTATCCACGCTTTCAACACTTGCTTCTGTCATCACATTAATTCCTGCTTTTTTGAATGAACGTTCCAGTTGTTTCGATACTTCTGCATCTTCAACAGGGACAACGCTAGGAAGGAATTCAACTAACGTTACTTTTGTTCCCATGGTTGCGTAGAAGTAGGCAAACTCACTTCCAATCGCTCCGGAACCAACTACTACCATTGATTTTGGCATTTTAGGCAGTGTCATGGCTTCACGGTAACCGATTATTTTTTTTCCATCTTGTTGTAAGTTTGGTAATGCTCTTGAACGAGCGCCAACAGCAAGTATAATATGTTTCGCTTCGTAAATTGTAGCTTTACCATCAGCAGTAACTTCTACTTTTTTCCCTGCTTTTATTTTTCCTGTCCCAGTGATAACATCAATTTTATTTTTCTTCATTAAAAATGAAATGCCTTTGCTCATACCATCTGCAACATCGCGACTACGTTTAACTACAGCCCCAAAATCAGCTTCGCCACCGTTTACTTTAATACCATAATCCGCAGCATGATTCAGATATTCAAATACCTGAGCACTTTTTAATAATGCTTTGGTAGGAATGCAGCCCCAGTTTAAACAGATGCCACCCAAATTTTCACGTTCAACAATGGCTGTTTTTAGTCCCAATTGTGCCGCTCTGATAGCCGCAACATACCCACCGGGACCACTTCCTATAACTATTAAATCGTAATTCATGTTTTTGTTTTTTTATGTTCAATTTTATCTTTTCAATATCTTATTTTAATATTGAATCTGGTTTTATGATCAACCTTTATATGTGATATGCGAAAGTAACAAAATATTTTGGCGCTAATCTAGGAATTTTGCGATTTTGTGAAACTGTACTTTCTAAGCGATGAATTCCGTAAATTCGCAGAAATTCCTTATCCGTAAATTATGAAATATATTATTTCCTATTCTAAACCTAACAATCATTACATTGATATTGAATTTATTGCGGATAAAATAAATCAGGATGAAACAGTGATTCAATTGCCCGCATGGCGTCCGGGGCGTTATGAGCTTGGAAATTTTGCAAAAAATATTCAAAAATGGGCCGCTTTTGATGAAGGGGGAAAAGCTTTAAAATTCGAAAAAATCACAAAGGATACCTGGAAAGTACAAACAACGGGTATTTCATCAATTCATATCAGATATAATTATTACGCAGCCGAACTTAATGCCGGATCCACGTTTTTAGATAGTTCGCAACTATATATGAATCCTGTAAATTGTTGTGTTTATATACCAAGCAGGATGGATGAAGCCTGTGAATTAATTTTACAATTACCAATTGACTATAAGATAGCTTGCGGACATACACAATCTACTATTGTACCAAATGAGAAAGAAGAAAATCAAACAGGAAGGAGCTGTTTTGTTTTTCAGGACTTTCATGAACTTGCAGATTCTCCTTATATAGCAAGCAATTCCCTTCAACATAATAAATTCGTTTGTTTTGGGATAGAATTTAATTTTTGGTTTCAGGGGGAATGCAAACCAGATTGGGCAAAGCTTACAAGTGATTTTATGAAATTTATAAATGAGCAGTTGCTTATTATGAATGATTTTCCGAGCAAAAAATATCATTTTTTATTTCAGATACTTCCTTTCAGAACATACCATGGTGTTGAGCATACAACCTCTACTGTTATTGCACTTGGACCTGGTTGTAATTTAATGAAGGGTGATTTATATGAAGATTTATTGGGCGTAAGCTCCCACGAATTATTTCATGCATGGAATATTAAAACCATTCGTCCGGTTGAAATGCAACCTTATGATTACGCAAAAGAGAATTATTCCAAGCTTGGATATGTTTGTGAGGGTATCACTACCTATTATGGTGATTATATTTTATTGCGTTCGGGGGTGTTTAATGAACAGCAATACTTTCAGACCTTTGCTGAGCGTTTGCAGAAACATTTTGATAATTTCGGTCGGTTTAATCTTTCTGTTGCCGATGCCTCATTCGATACCTGGCTGGATGGATATACTCCCGGGGTTCCAAATCGTAAAACGTCTATTTATGATGAGGGTTGTTTATTAGCTTTTGTTACGGATATTTTCATTCGGGAAAATTCAAACAACCAACATTCCTTAGATGACGTGATGCGTTATTTATATAAGGAGTTTGCCTTAAAGGGTAAAGGTTATTCAGGTACTGATTATAAAGGGATTGTGGAGCATTTTGCAAACAGCTCCTATGATTTGATTTATAATAATTATATTAACAGTGCATCAGATTATGAGCCTATATTGCGTGATGCAATGGCATTTATCGGTTGTGAATTAATACTTGGCCCTTCAACCAAATTTCATGAACATAGCATTGGTATTAAAGTGGCGGAAGTCAATGGTGCCTGTAAAATAACTGCTCTTTATCCAAATTCCGTTGCCGACATTGCAGGTATTTCTATAAGCGATGAGATCATTGCCATAAATAATATTCAAATAAAAACAGATTCATCCGGAACTAATTTTTCTGAGTGGTGTAATTATTTTGGTGGTAAACCCCTATCATTGACTATTTCCAGCAATGGGGTTATTAATCAAATGGAAATAATTCCTCAGCCTAATTGCTATTATAAAATAGCGGGAATGAAAAAAATGGCATCTGTTAGCGAAAATCAAATTAATAATTTTAATAAATGGAGTAATAATAAATTACTTTCATAAAATAGCTCAAAAATTAAAATGGAAACAGAAGAAATAACAAATGAAAATGGCGTCCAAAAACGTCCCACTTTTTTAAAAGTATTATGTATATTAAGTTTTATTTCTGGCGGATTAGGGAGTTTGTCGGCACTGATCACACCATTGTTTTCGGATTTAATGATTGAGTTTTTGAAAAATTCTCCTAATTATGACGAAACTCTTATGGAAGAAACAATAATGTTGCTTCAAGCCGGTTGGGGATACTATTTAGTAACATTTGCGTTTGCAATGTGTTCTTTGGTGGGTGTTTTTTTTATGTGGAAATTAAAAAAGATAGGATTTCATTTTTATGCTTTATCTAATTTAGGGTTGTTGTTTGCTCCCATGTTAATGTTTGATATGGCGATCAGTTGGGCTGGAATTTTTCTTACAGCTAGTTTTATTCTTTTATATGCGGTTAATTTAAAATTCATGAAATAAAAATTCATGTTTTTTTAAATGATTCAGTATCAGTAAATTGTTAATAAAATATAAAAAATAAATTTCAGTGACAAAGATTTTTGTGTTTATTTGCCTTTCATAATATTAATCAAACATAACATCTAAAAAAAATTAACAACATGGAAGAAACAAACACACAAAATTCAAACACGCCAACTAAGGCTGGAAAAGGTTTAGGAGTTGCCGGATTCGTAGTATCGCTTGTAGCATTAATTTTATGGATGCCAATTTCTGCTGCTGCAGTTTTCTCTGCTGCGTTTGGCGGTGGAATGGGATTGTCTGGTTTTTGGCTTATTGTAAGTTTACTTGGGTTGGTATTCAGTATCCTTGGCCTTATGAAGGCAAATAAAGGCGGTGGAAAAAAAGGTTTGGCTATTGCCGGTTTGGTAATTGGTTTGATTGCTTCCAGTTTAGCTGTTAGTACTGTAATTGGTGTTAAAAAGGCTCAAACTGAATTTGAAAAATCAGGTTTGGGAGATCAATTTATGGAAACATTCCAAAAAGGTATGGAACAAGGTTTAGATTCATTATCTAATCAAATGCAAGAAGCATTGGATTCAGTGAAAAACCCTGAATAATAAAAAAAAACTCCCCGATTGAAAATCGGGGAGTTTTTTTTTATTTATTAAATAGAATTGTTT
>JAZKBX010000047.1:5484-6117 GCA_040388455.1 Bacteroidota bacterium | reverse complement strand
CGCTGTTGCTGTCCTCCGGATAATTCCGATGGACGAATATTGACTTTATCCTCCAGCCCCACTTCACGTAGTAATTCAAGCACTCGTTTTTCTCTTTCCTTTTTTGATTTTTTTTGGAGGAGCATTACAAATTCTACATTTTCTTTTGCAGTGAGTACAGGAATAAGATTATAGGACTGAAATACAAAACCGATATTGTTTAGGCGGAAGTCGATGAGTTTATTATCACTCATATTAGTGATGTCAGTTCCGTTAATAATAACCTGCCCTTCGCTCGGATGGTCGAGCCCGCCAATGATATTAAGCAAGGTAGTTTTGCCAGAGCCGGAAGGTCCAACCAGGGCAGTAAATTCTCCACGTTCAAGATGCAAATGAACACCATTTACTGCGTTCACCGGAATGCTCTTTTCATTATACACTTTGGTTATGTTGTGCGCATCAATTACTACTTCCATATTTTTAAATTTATATTTTTCTGATGGCTTCTGCCGGTTTCAGTCGCAAAGCACGTATGGCAGGATAAATGGCAGACAGAACAGCCGTAAATACGGTCATTAGCGTAAGCGGCAAATAATAGGATGAATCCAACTCAGGATGCACAATACTACTAAAGCCCCATGCGGAAAGGCCTTC
>JAZKBX010000047.1:0-5474 GCA_040388455.1 Bacteroidota bacterium | reverse complement strand
TGAAATATTTATACCGGCACTTCCTGTCCACTTTACCGAAAAATATCCTATCAGCAAACCTAAAGGGCCACCAACAAGTGCCAGGAAAATTGTTTCAAGCATGATCATAAAAAATATCCTTACCCTGCTCATACCTATTGCCATGAGCATACCGATCTCACGCACACGTTCCAATACCGCCATCAGCATGGTATTGATAATACCAAATGTAAGTGCAAGCAAAATAATTCCAACAAAAATGTACATGTACTCATTAAAGGAATTTATTACCAGTTCCAATTCAGGCGCCAGTTCTTTCCATGTTTTGATAGTTACTTGGGGGAATTTTCCTTTAAGTTTTTCTTTTACCCCATCCACATTGCTATCGTCTTTCAGTAATATGGCGATTTCATGCACCGCATTTTCCACCTTCAGCAGCTGACTTAAGTCAGAAGAGCGCACGTAAACATTCATCTCATCAAGGGTGGTATTTTTTGACTGGTAAATTCCTGCAACACGGAAAGCCCCGGCCACTATCTCACCGGTAGTATCCTGGAAGGTGAGAATAATTTTATTTTTGAGATTCACCTTTAATTTAACGGCTAATTTTTTTCCGATCAATACCGGGCTCCGGCCTGTACTATCAAGGTATTTTCCGGCAACTATGCGGGATGCCAGTTGTGTTACGTTATTTTCTTCTTCCGGAAATATTCCATTGATGGTTACTCCGGATGCCGTGGTAGGAGAAGAGATCATTCCGGTGGAAACAGTGCGTGCTGTTGCTGCTTTAACTCTATCATCTTTGCGGATATCATCCATCATGGAAAGATTATCAGCTAGAAGGTATTGTACTTCACGGTCTTCTTCAAACCGGGGATGGTGGAGTTGCACGTGAGATAGCTGTGTATCCACGGTTTCGCGTATATACTGTTTGTACATTCCCCAGGAGAATGCGATCATAAAAACTCCGGCCCACAAGCCTACGGTGATAGAAAGTATCACCACCAGGCTGCGGATCTTATGCCTCCATATATTTCGCCATGCTACTATCGCTATCATTTTTTAGCTGCGTAATGCATCAATTGCTTTTAGTGAATAAACTTTTCGTGCTGCGTAAACCGACAAAAATATTGCGATAAAAAAAACGATAGCCGCTTGTTCTGTGAATACATTCAATTTATTTGATAATGGAATTATGGCTTCCATACCATAGCTGTCGTACATTTTTTTTATTTCTCCGGTAAAACGAATGGGGTGCTCCTTAAACCAAAGTATTATTGGCAACGCACCTAACATGCCTGCCAATGTGGCGATAAACGCGATGAGAAAAGATTCTATCATTACTACAACCGCGAGTAAACGTTTTTTCATACCCACGGCCATGAGTATACCAAATTCATGCATACGTTCGCGGGTCATCATCAGAATGGTTCCGAAAACACCAAAGGCAATCACCAGGTACAAGATCCCTATCACAATATAATCACCGGCTTTATCACCCTCAATAACCTGATTGAGTTCAGGCATCATTTGTTTCCAATCCATTATTTCGTAATGAGCAGTATCAATCACCGAAATTAATTTTCTTTTTACCTCTTCCATATCAGCTCCTTCATTCATCATCAGTGAAACGGAAGTAATTAAATTGGGTGCATCATACATCCCTTGCATCAATGAAATAGGCATACTCACCAATCGTTTATTTAATTCGGGAGAACCAAAATGAACAATTCCTTTAACAGGATATTTTCCAGCTGCACTTGCACCATGATATCCCTGGCTTAGTAAAACAATAGTATCTCCAGTATGTAAGCCCAAATTATCGGCCAAACCTTCGGATAACAAAAGACTTCGATCTTCTGAATTTATATAGTTGCCTTCCTCAATTTTTTCCTTCAGACGGGTAATGTTATTTTCTTTATCGGGAACGATACCAAGCACCAACACCCCTTTTGTTTTATCATCAGAAGAAGCCAGTGCAAATGATTCTAGACGGGGAACAAATTCAGTCACTTCCTTCTGCTCTGAAATCAAATGATACAACTTTACATCTTCTATAAAACTGTTGTCGATGGATTGTTCATTCCAATATCCTTTCTGGTGTACCTGAATATAACCCGATGAAAAACTCACCACGTTATGTACCATGTGTTCATAAATACCTGTGTTTGCAGAACGCATCAACACAGCCAGTATTACAGCAAAAAAAACAGATGCCATGGTAATGAAAGTCCGTCTTTTATTGCGCCAGATATTGCGCCATGCCATTTTCAGTAACATATTATTTTACCTTTTTCATGTTTTGAGTCGTAAAAAAATTTTGATCAATCGGCTGGTCAAAACTGATACTGCTATATATCATTACTGTTTTCTGCCCTATCTTATCGGCAGGGATCATTTCCAATTTGGTGGGGATCAGCCTGCCACCCATTATTTTAACATCCGAACTCTGCATAGTATTGATCAATGTATTTTCCTCATCATAAAACTCTGCACGCATTTGTATAAAATCTTTTTTATCGATCCATACAACTATCTTCCCCCATACCACTGCAGCTTCCGGTTTGGGGATAAGTTGTATTTTATAACAGAGTCTTCCTTCAACTATAGAATCACCCAGAAAAGAATGGACATAATCATCCACTATTGATGATTCCTTTACCAGGTCATCATTGGTAAAATCAGTTCCCATCCACGACTGCGTCATCATAGAAGGTGGCAATTTAATTACACGTTCAATAGAAGGCACCCAGTTCCATACCTCTTTATCACTTTTTAAAAACACTGTTCCTTTTTCTTTGGCCGGAGATGTAACTAATATCATGGCATAGGTAGTTTCTTTACTCCAAGCTTTCATTTTCATCTCCCGGGACCAGGTAGGCCTAACGATCTTTATCGTCATTTCTGATTGTGAGGTTTTGCCACGCATTTTTTCGTCCGCCTTCTTTATCACGTCTTTGGCCGTTTCGGCAATCTGTAAAACCTGGCTATGAGAGAAAAAAAAGATCAAACCGCAGTATAAAAGTGTAATGATTATTTTCATAAATGGTTAAGAAACAAATTCATGGTAAAGAAGTAAGACAAGTTTTTATTGATGAAATCAATGATCATTATTGGTTTTAGATAAAGTATTTTTCCTGATCCTCAATGGTAACATACTCAATTTTAAAAACGAAACAAAAGTAGAATGCTGCTACAATTGTTTTCTTGATGGATATCATTTGAAATCGTGATACTCTCCATTTTTTTTCTGATTTTATTTTTTGATTTAGTATTTGATAATTTTTCAAATGCTTTTCATTTATGAAAAGGTGTTACCATATGCCTTTCAGGGAATAAATAAAAAAATCAAATTATGTTATATCTTTGCTTTAAAATATCCTTTAGGGGTGATTCCTAATCATTAAGAATAACATTTGAACAATGACAAAATTATTTTTTTTCATGAGCTGTATCTTTGTATCCTGCTCAACAAGCAATGTTGCTCAAGATGCAACTTTAGCGGTTGCTAAGTTTGACAAAGAAGGCCACCGGGGCTGCCGGGGTTTGATGCCCGAAAATACAATTCCGGCATTTAAAAAGGCGATCGATCTGGGTGTAACTACCTTGGAAATGGATGCCGTTATTACTAAAGACAAACAAGTTATACTTAGTCATGAACCATTTTTTAATCATGAAATCACTACCAAAGCTGATGGAAGTTTTGTAAAAGAAAACGAAGAGAAATCATTAAATATTTATGAGATGTTGTATGAACAAACACAACTATTTGATGTAGGATCAAAACCACATCCCCGTTTCCCGAAGCAACAAAAAATAAAAGTTCATAAACCTAAACTGAGTGATGTTATTGATAGTGCAGAAGCTTATACCAAAGCTAAATCCTTACCTCCTGTTCAGTATAATATTGAAACGAAAAGTACCGCTGCAACTGATGACATTTATCATCCTAAACCGGAAGAGTTTGTTGATCTGCTTATGGCAGTTATAAAAGAAAAAAATATCCAGGAGCGTGTTATTATTCAATCATTCGACATACGTACTTTACAATTCATTCATAAAAAATATCCTTCTATAAGAACGGCCTATTTATACGAACCGCCATCAATTAAAACGTTTAAAGTCCGGTTAAAAGAACTGGGATTTACTCCAACAATATACTCGCCTGATTATTCTACAGTCACAAATGCAATTGTTAAAGAATGTAAAGAATTAGGGATAAAATTAATCCCATGG
This sequence comes from Bacteroidota bacterium, assembly GCA_040388455.1. Classification (GTDB taxonomy): domain Bacteria; phylum Bacteroidota; class Bacteroidia; order 2-12-FULL-35-15; family 2-12-FULL-35-15; genus 2-12-FULL-35-15. Next base: position 1,259 of record JAZKBX010000047.1, on the reverse strand, counting down.
ACGGTGAATGATGTTGCAAAAATGAATGAATTAAAACGTATGGGAGTGGATGGAATTATCAGTGATTATCCTGATCTATTTGAACAATTAAAATAAGTTACAAGTTAGAAAGATCAAAGTTGGAAAGCTAAACCAACAACTTTAAATTTTAAACTATTAACTAATAACTAACAATATATGTCAGAATTTTTAGGTGAATTTATCGGAACCATGTTATTATTGATTTTTGGAGCCGGAGTAGTTGCCGGGGTGATCTTAAAAGGAACAAAATCAGAAAATGCAGGGTGGCTGGTTATTACAAGCGGATGGGGTCTTGCAGTGATGGTTGCTATTTTTGCAGTGGGCAGTATAAGTGGCGCACATCTTAATCCTGCTGTTACCATCGGACTGGCTTCGGTAGGTGAATTCCCCTGGGAAAAAGTACCTGTATATATTTTAGCACAACTATTGGGAGCATTTTCGGGTGCTGTAATTGTATGGATACATTATTTACCTCACTGGAAAGAAACCAAAGAGCAGGCTACTCAGCTTGCAGTTTTTGCTACCGGGCCTGCAATACGGAAAACATGGGCCAACTTATTAAGCGAGGTCATTGGATCGTTTATTTTAATATTCGGATTATTAACTATTGGTGCCAACACTTTTTCAGAAGGGTTAAAACCTTTTATAGTCGGTGGTTTGATTGTGGCTATTGGCTTATCGCTTGGAGGAACTACCGGTTATGCTATTAATCCTGCCCGCGACCTTGGTCCGCGTATTGCTCATTTTATTTTACCAATTACCGGGAAAGGCAAATCGGACTGGGGATATGCCTGGATCCCTGTTGTAGGCCCTATTTTGGGAGGTATTTTAGGTGCCGTTATTTACAAAGCGTTGTTTAAACAAGAGATCTATCCTTTATTATGGGTAGTTGGCCCTATTGTTTTGGTTATAGCTATTCTTGCAGTTATTAAAGAGAAAAAATCGGTTTCAGAAGAGCAGTAGGCAATTAAACAATTTTGCAATTAAGCAATAGGCAATTAAGCAATCTAATATTACTTTTTAAATTGCCTACTGTAAAATTGTTATTATTGTTACTCTTGGTATTGATTTACTGCTTATTAAAAGTCCTCATAAATTTGAATATTTTTTTTGACTTTTTTAAACCAACGCAAATCCGTAAATTCGTATAAAATCGTAATTCATAGAGAATAATATTTCATGGAAAAAAAATACATTTTATCAATTGATCAGGGAACAACCAGCTCCAGAGCCATTCT
>JAZKBX010000046.1:0-4366 GCA_040388455.1 Bacteroidota bacterium | reverse complement strand
GTATTTGTTAAACCGTTATTAACCTGTGTCCATGTATTTCCATCATCATTTGAATAAAAAACACCACCATAAAAAGTGCCGGCAAAAACGCTTGTTTCATTTGCAGCCAACGCCTGAATTGTATTGTTGGTAAGACCGGTATTAACGGCAGTCCAATTTGCTCCATTATCCACAGACTTAAATACCCCACCACCAAAAGTACCGGCATAAATATCGGTTCCGCTTATTACCAATGAAGTAACGTTCATATTTGTGATCCCTGTATTTACGGCTTCCCAAAGGGTTCCATTATTGGTGGACCTAAAAACGCCATTGGCATAAGTACCAGCAAAAACATTTGTTCCACTGGAGGCTAATGCCTGGATTGAAGGAGACGTTAAACCTGTATTAACAGCTGTCCAAGGGCCTGATCCATTGTTTGAAGATAAAAACACACCACCACCAAAAACTCCGGCAAATATATTAGTACCGCTGGTTGCTAAGGTCAATGATTGTGCATTTGTATTGGTGATACCCTGATCGGCAATCCAGCTGGTTCCGTTATTGCTGGAAGTATATAATCCTTTTCCATCTGTACCGGCAAAAAGAGTGGTTCCACCTACAATTAGTGATAAAACATCCAGATTCAAACCTGTGCTTGCTTGAGCCCAAGCCCCGCCATTATTGCTTGATTTTAACACTCCGCCACCCCAAAATCCCGCATAGATGTCTGTTCCACTAATTGCGAAGCAAGTAGCGTGAACGGTAGGGTTAGATGATGTCCAAAGCCCTCCGTTATTTACTGACTTGTATACTCCACCGCCATCAGTTCCTGCAAAAACAGTTGTTCCCATAATAGCTAAAGCCTTTACATAAGTATTGGTTCCTAAACCGGTATTCACCTGGGTCCAAAGTCCACCATTGTTGGTAGATAAAAACACGCCACCACTGCCTATACCAACATACATTGTTGTTCCGCTTATGGCTAATGAAAGTACATCTAAGGTAGTGCCTAAACCGGTATTTACGGGGGTCCAGGAACCTCCATTATCGGATGAAATAAATACACCTGCATTGGTTCCTGCAAAAATATTGGTACCGCTTATTGCAAGTGCTGCAACCTGAAGATTTGTTAAACCGGTATTCACCTCTGTCCAGCTACTTCCACTATTTGTGGATAAGAAAACCCCACCACCATATGTACCTGCAAAAACAGTTGTACCGTTTGTGGTTGAAGCCAATGACTGAACATCAGTATTTGTGAGGCCTGAATTAACAGGGGTCCAAAGCAAACCGTTATTGCTTGTTAAGAACACACCTCCCCCGAAAGTTCCGGCATAAATATTAGTTCCGGAAGAAGCAAAACATTTAATAATTCCACCACCGGGGCCAATTGGCGCCCACTGGGCATTGATGCTCAATCCTAACAACATGGAGAACACAACTGTTAAATATAGTTTTCTTTTCATCTTTCGCTAATTTGATTATAACTCTAAATCGCACATACAAGTACGAAAGGTCGGTCTTTTTTTTGAGACCGCCAATAAGTTTACGTAAAATTGATCAAAAAAATTAATAAAGTCAAGTAGTAGGATAAAAAAATCATTTTTTTTGGAAAAACCTCTAAAAATGAGGAGAATAAATCGAAAAACTCAAAGGAAAAGGCAATAAGATCGTTGTTTTTTTTGGGTTTTCTGTTGAAAGGATCTTTTTAGAACTTTGGATTAGCATTCTTAACTCTTTTAAACCATCCTCAATTTTGATTTGAAACAAAAAAGGAATAAAAAATTTAAGAAAAGAGTCATCGGTTAGCCGATTTTATAGTGAATTTCCCAAAATTTCATTCTTTTAAATTATAGCATTATCAGATTATTTAGCATTTTACTTTTTGTCTTTCATCCTTCGGCAAAAGCTCAGGACAGGCTTCAAGTAACAAAAAATTCAAGAAAAGGTAATCGGCTACCACACAGGCCGACACAGCCCCCCGCTACCTTTTCTGGCTTACGCGCTTTTCTGATTACTATGATCGGCCGGCCAAACACCGGGCACCATTTTCTGGTTTTGGCGCTTCTGATTAACATTTTCGGGAAATCTAATTTTTTTTGTTACTTTCGCAGTCCCAAAAAGATTACAACTGGAGAGGTGTCAGAGTGGCCGAACGAGCAAGCCTGGAAAGTTTGTATACTCGCAAGGGTATCGTGGGTTCGAATCCCACCCTCTCCGCTGATAAATGAAAAAAAGTCCCGCTTAAAGGCGGGACTTTTTCTTTTTCGTTATCAATTCAGTCCTTATTTGTAATTCATTAGATCCTTCACGCAACTGAAACAACTAACTCTGTTGTTTTTCCGTCAAACTCTTCGCTGTTTGTTTCCGCATCTTTTTTAGTAGATCGTACAATGCCATCTTTGTGATGAGGGGGAGCGTATAAAGTATACATTTTTAATTCCTTCACCTTGTCTATATTAATGATATTGTGTTTTGCCCCTGCCGGAATAATAACAACATCACCATTATTAATTTCGTACTCATTTTCATCAATGATGCATTTCCCGTGACCGCCTTCAAAGCGAAAAAACTGGTCATTTTCAGTATGTGTTTCAACTCCGATCTCTTCCCCTGGCAAAAGACTCATTAGTACCAGTTGAAAATGACTGGATGTATACAAAACTTTGCGAAAATTTGCATTTTCTATTGTTGCCTTTTCGATGTTGGTTTTAAATCCTTTCATTATTTATTGTTTTTTGTGAATAGCTGTGAATTGTTTTTTTTAACAGAAAAAAATTATGCCAAGGCTGCATTTTGAGTATTTCGTTATTGAGCTATTTTCAGAAGGTGAAATATTTTTGAATAGAACATTTTAAAAATTTAGCTGTTTTGAAAAACAACATCTAAATCTTAGAAACAAAAATCAATACGACCACCGCAATCGTAAATATATTCCATTACCTAACGTTCGATAAACGCCACTAACGTCAGAAAAAAAAGATTGTCCGATTAAAGCGATGTCCCAATCATCACTTATTGAAAGGGCTATGGAAGGCAATAAAATTAAGGTGTTTCGCTCGGGAGAAAATATACCTGCAATACTTCCATTCAGTAATGGATTAAAACTTTTGCTAACCTGAGCGAAAAAAGAATGTTTGAAGGGCATTAGTTTTTTTGAAGATAATGACACATTTGTTAATTCATTTACCCCTGATTGAAGCCCTTTGCCCCGGCTATTAAATAAATACGATGCGGTGGCAAAATAATCATTTTTAAAACTACGATCCAATGAAACAGCCGCTGATACAACACCTAAGGTATCTGCAACCTTTTTGTATGGATGAAAGTACGACCCTTCCCCTTTAAATCCGGTATTTTTAATACTGCCGGCCCATCCGGTTCCTACTACAATATCTTCAAAATAAATTCCGGCAAAATTCTGTAAATCATATTTTCTGAAGTTCGTTTTATACATTAAAGCTCCTACCTGTTCTTTTTCATTATCAGATACTTTATATGCTAGTTCCAGGGAAGAAACACTGCCTGTAGAATATTGAACGCGTATCGCATCGGTGCCCGGCCGCTCTTCATAATCAAAATCAAAGTAATTGAAGGCATTAAAAATATCGTTGGGATTCCAAACCAGATTAACGCCCCAATTGATGCGCTGGCGGCCAATTGTAACATCCCACTTTGTTGTTGACCAATTCAATAAGGCCCTGTCTAAAATAGTGTTAAGAACAACAGTTGATTCGTCAACTAAATTGTAAGAAAGGTCGAACCGGCCATTATCAATATCAATAAACTTCCCGAACTGATAAGTTGTTTTCACCTGCTCACCATAGAACAAACGGTTACGCGCTTCTGCTCTTAAATATAAATTATCTGAAATATTCCACTTTAAATTTATCCGGTTGTGAATAAAATTTCCTGAAAGCAGTGATTCCGCATTATCAATAAAAGAAACTGATTGCATGTCTTTTATATAACCGCGAATTTGAATTTTGGAAATTTCATTTGATGAAACCGAATCCTGTGCAAAACAAAAAACAGGAGATAACAAAACGAATAAAAAATATATTATTTGTTTTGAAATAAATTGAATGCTGTATTTTTCAGCGTTTTTCATCGGATGCTACCTTACCATCAACAAGGGTTATCACTCTCCTGGCCTTATCTATAACGCGTTGATCGTGCGTAGAAAAAATGAAGGTCATGTTCTCTTCTTTGTTCAGCCTGGCCATTATGTCAAGCAGATTTGAGGCTGATTTCGAATCAAGATTGGCGGTAGGTTCATCGGCAAGTACAAACTGGGGTTTGGAAGCCAATGCTCTTGCAACTGCAACCCGCTGTTGCTGTCCTCCGGATAATTCCGATGGACGAATATTGACTTTATCCTCCA
>JAZKBX010000045.1:0-50342 GCA_040388455.1 Bacteroidota bacterium | reverse complement strand
ATTATTTACGCAGCAGTCCCATGCACAAAGGGGTTAAAGAAGGTTGTGCCGAAGGTGATTGCGGTGCATGCACTGTAGTAATTGCTGAATTAAACCCTGACAATAAAATAAGTTATAAAGCCTGGGACTCCTGTCTTGTGTTTTTACCTATGCTTCAAGGGAAACAACTGATAACTGTTGAAAATTTATCGCAGAATATCGGTACTGAAAAAGTATTGCATCCTGTTCAACAAACAATGGTAGAATGCAATGGAAGCCAATGTGGGTATTGTACTCCCGGTATAATTATGTCATTATTTTCCCTTTATAAAAACGAAAATGAACCTACAAAAGAAAGTATCGAGGATTCGTTAACAGGTAATCTATGCCGTTGCACAGGTTACAAACCTATTATTGAAGCTGCCGCAAAAGCGTGTGCTCAAAAAAATACAGATCAATTTTCAACCAACGAAAAACAAATTATTGAGCTTTTGCTTCAGATTAAAGATCAAAGCCATTCAATTGAAATAAATACATCCGAACAAAAATACTTCCAACCTAAAACAAAAGCTGAGGCATTAGAATTAAGAAATAAAATGCAAAATTCTGTTTTAGTAAATGGCGCTACAGATGTGGCTTTGCGAGTGACAAAACGACATGAATTATTGAATGAAATTATTGACCTATCCGGAGTTGAGGACTTAAAAAAATGTACAAAAACTGAGTACCTGATCAAATTTGGAGCAGGCATGAACCTGGAAGAGGTGAAAAAAATTGCTAAAAATGAATTTCCGGCTTTGTATGAAACACTTGCTGTATTTGGTTCACGACAAATCAGATCCGTGGCAACACTGGGCGGAAATGTAGGATCGGGTTCACCTATTGGAGATACATTGCCAACTCTTATGGCTTATAATGCCGAAATCAAATTGCAAAGCATTGATGGTGAGCGGAGAATTAATATGAATAATTATATTCTTGGTTACCGAAAAACAGAACGCCAACCCAATGAGATCATCACCACCATTATTATTCCAAGACCTTCCCCAAAAACAATTGTTAAATTTTATAAAGTATCAAAACGAAAAGATCTTGATATTTCTACTGTTAGTGCAGGTTTTAGCATAACATTGGATGATAATATTGTGGAGGCGATAACTCTCGCATACGGTGGAATGGCTGCCATTACTAAACGAGCAACGAAAGCAGAGGAATACTTAACCGGGAAACTGTGGGTAAGGAGTACTGTTGAACAGGCAATGGAATTGATCGCTGGGGAGTTTACCCCTATTTCGGATGCCAGATCAGGTGCCGAGTTCAGAACAATTGTAGCAAAAAATTTATTATTGAAATTCTGGAATGAAACCGATCCTATACACAATTTGAAGGTAGACAATTCAGAGATAGATGATTTAGAGATAGATGATTTTGATTAGGCAATTTTGCAATAGGTAATAAGTAATAGGTAATAGGCCGTAAGAAATTTAACAATACGCAGTAAGCAATATAACAATATAACAATATCGGTGCAATCATTTTAGTAATCGATGTAATCGTTTTCAACAAACACAGTTTCGTAAATTCGTAATGATTCGTAATTCGTAACCATGAGCAACTCCATTCCTCACGATAGTGCTATTAAACACGTAAGCGGTGAATCCGTGTATATTGATGATATGCAAATAAACTCTCAACTACTTATTGGAAAGGTGGTTTATAGTTCACATGCTCATGCTAAAATAAAATCACTTGATCTGTCAGCAGCAAAAAAACTGAAAGGTGTCCATGCGGTGCTTTGTTATAAGGACATACCGGGTATGAACCAAATGGGCCCTGTTGTTCATGATGAGGTTTGTTTGGCAATTGATGAAGTAATTTGCGTAGGGCAAGCTATTGTGCTTATTGCGGCTGAAACAAATGAAATTGCAATTGCAGCAGAAAAATTAATAGCTATTGAATACGAACCCTTAGAAGCTATTTTAGATATCAGAACTGCGATAGAAAAAAAATCTCTATTAGGTCCTGCACGCACCATGAAACGTGGTGATGCTGATGCAGCACTAAAAACCGCTAAACACATTTTACAAGGTGAACTCGAAACAGGCGCACAGGAACATTGGTATTTAGAAACCCAATCCTGCCTTTGTGTACCAGGAGAGGATCAGGAAATAACAGCATACAGCTCCACACAACACCCCTCTGAAACACAAGCTATAATTGCGGAAGTACTCGGTATCGCAAAAAACGAAGTGGTAGTGGAAACACGCAGAATGGGTGGAGCATTTGGTGGTAAAGAAACACAGGGTAATTGGGTGGCAGCATGGTCGGCTTTACTTTGTAATGCCACCAAACGTCCGGTAAAAATTCATCTTTTCAGGGATGATGATCAGATCATCACCGGTAAGCGTCATCCTTATCTTATCCGCTATGAAGTTGGTTTTGATAAAGATGGAAAGATTTCAGCCATCAAATTTGAACAGAATGCTGATGGTGGTTGTGCTACAGATTTAAGTCTGGCTATCCTGGAAAGGGCTATGCTACATGCTGATGGTAGTTATTACATTCCCAATATGCACGTAACCGGTAAAGCCTACAAAACAAACCACCCTTCTAATACAGCTTTCAGGGGCTTTGGCGGACCGCAAGGTATGGCTGCTATGGAGGCTGTGATCGATAGGATGGCACGTTTCTTAAAGAAAGATGCGGCTGATATACGGAAGCTTAATTTTTACGGAATTGATACCGATAATATTACACACTATGGGCAAACAGTCGAATTGAACCGTTTGCATACCATCTATGACCAGTTGATGGACTCTTCGGAATATCAACTAAGAAGAAAATCCATAAATGAATTTAATGCTTCCAATGAGTTTTATAAAAAAGGAATAGCATTAACACCTGTTAAATTTGGTATCTCATTTACCACTTCTTTTCTTAACCAGGCAGGAGCACTTGTAAATATTTATAAAGACGGAACTGTATTGGTGAATCATGGTGGTACCGAAATGGGCCAGGGATTGAACACAAAAATAATGCAGATCGCTGCAGCGGAGCTTGGTGTGAGCGTAGATAAAATAAAAGTAAACGCAACCAATACTTCAAAGGTTCCAAACACATCTGCTACTGCTGCTTCTGCAGGAACTGACCTGAACGGGATGGCAGTTAAAAATGCTATTGATACACTTAAGAGCCGTATCGCGGATGTGATGGCTGTTGAATTTTCAAAGCAACGACCTGACAAACAATCCTTACCTGAAAATATCATTTTTGAGAACGATTATATCTCTGATAAGCTATTGCCTTATCACAAAATGCCTTTTGCTGATGCAATGCCTTTAATTCATTTTAACCAGGTAAGTTTAAGTGCAACCGGTTTTTACCGCACTCCTAATATTGGTTGGGACAAAGTTACCGGGTGGGGTAAACCCTTTAATTACTTTGCTTTTGGAATGTGCGTAAGCGAAGTAATTGTAGATACTTTAACAGGTTTCCATAAAAATTTAAGAACTGATATTTTGCATGATGTAGGAGATTCCATCAATCACGGAATTGATGTTGGACAGGTGGAAGGTGGCTATATACAAGGTGTTGGCTGGTGCACCACCGAAGAAGTAAAATGGAACGATAAAGGCCATTTGCTCAATCATTCTCCTGATACCTACAAGATCCCTTCTGTACAGGACATTCCGAGCGATTTTAGAACAGAATTATTACAAAGTGCTCCTAATCCAAATGCGATACGTAAAAGTAAGGCGGTTGCTGAACCTCCTTTTATGCTAGCCTGCGCAACATGGCTTGCTATTAAAGATGCCATTTCTGCGGTTGCTGATCATGAACTTGAGCCTCAATTCAGATTGCCCGCAACTAATGAAGTTATTCTCTTGAGCATTGAAGATTTGAAAAAAAGGATGAAAATTATGCCTAGATAGTTAATGGACTGTTAGGGCGTGCCCCTTTGGTTTGGGCTTTCCGCTGCAATCTTTCCAAAAAAAAAATCGGAAAGGATTTTCGCTACCATCCCTCACGCAAACAATAGGCGCAAGGCTGACTAACATTAATCTTTGCAATCGAATTTTATATCAATTGCTTTTCAATAGAGGAGCATACAATTAAACCAAATAACAAAAAAACTAACAACATGCCAAAAACAATTGTTCAAAAAGTAGTGTTTAAAAATACTACAGCAAAAGCTCTTTATGATTTATATATGGATGCTAAAAAACATACATTAGTAACCGGTGCACCTGCTAAAATTTCGGCAAAAGAAGGAAGTAAATATTCCGCACACGGTGGCTATATTAATGGAAAAAATCTTCAATTGGTGAAAGACAAACTTATTGTTCAAAGCTGGAAAGCACAGGATTGGGATAAAGAAGATATTGATTCAATATTTATCATTCTGCTTGAGCCTAAAGGAAAAGATGTGATATTACACATGACTCATGCAAATGTTCCTGATAAACATAGCGCAGGAGTTAAGTCTGGATGGAACGATTATTATTGGAAACCCTGGAAAAAATATATTTCAGGAAAATAAAACTTCTCCTCTCCTATTGTTTTATGTCAGTAGCGATTGAATTTTATTAAAAAAAATCCTGACAGGTTTTAAAAACCAGTCAGGATTAAGACAACAAATAGAATTGGATTTTACTTCATCAACTCTTCAATAATTTTATCAACGCTAACACCTTCAGCTTCGGCTTTATAATTACGTACAATACGGTGGCGTAAAATGGCTCCTGCAACTGCTTTTACGTCTTCAATATCGGGTGAATACTTTCCTTTTATCAGCGCGTGACATTTAGCGCCTATCACCAAAAATTGTGAAGCTCTTGGTCCTGCTCCCCATGATAAATAGTTGTTTGCAATGCCGGCTGCATGTTCTGTATTAGGGCGAGTTTTTGCAGCCAATTTTACTGCGTATTCCAACACGTTATCCGTAACCGGAATTCTGCGAACTAAATTTTGAAAATAAATGATCTCCTCTGCACTCAATATTTTTTTCAATTGAACTCTATTATCAGATGTAGTACTTTTCACAACTAATAATTCATCCTCAAATTTTGGGTAATCTAACCAAACGTTAAACATAAAACGATCCAACTGTGCTTCCGGCAAAGGGTAGGTTCCCTCCTGCTCTATCGGATTTTGTGTAGCCAATACAAAAAATGGATTTCCTAATTCATATCTTTTTCCACCTGTTGTAATGCTTCGCTCCTGCATGGCTTCAAGCAAAGCTGCTTGTGTTTTAGGTGGTGTACGGTTTATCTCATCCGCTAAAATAATATTGGCGAACAATGGGCCTTTAATGAATTTAAAATGGCGGTCCTCACCTAAAATTTCGGAACCGATAATATCAGAAGGCATTAGATCGGGAGTGAACTGAATACGGTTGTAAGTCAGACCTAAGGTATCGGAAATAGTATTCACCAATAATGTTTTAGCCAATCCGGGAACACCAATAAGCAAACAATGTCCACGGCTAAAAATAGAGATCAATACATCTTTTACAACTTCATCCTGACCAATAATTACTTTACCTATTTCAGCATTTAACTCTTTGTATTTAGCTACAAAGGCATCTACGGCTTCTACATCTGTTTTATACATATCCAATTGGAGATTTAGTGATTTTTTAATTTGGAGATTTAGCGAATAGTAATTTTTCAACTCTCTAATTCTCTATATCTTCAACTCTCTATTTTTTTAGTTTATCCACTTATTATTAAACGTACAATTTTTATAATCATCATTGATACGAACAAACGTATTAACTGATTTCTTTTTGATCCAGGTCTGTATTGCTTCCTGCTGCTTCTTGGATAAAGCCACTGCCTGTATCTTTTGGTAATCGTCTGCTAAATTTGCACGATGTGGGGAAGTCCTGGTTTTTAAATACACAATGCGGTATGCCTGTTTACCATCACGAGAGGTCATTGGCATTGGTTTAGTGAATTCTCCTACTTTCAATTTATCAATAGCAAATGCAACTGTTTGGTCAATCTGGCCAATTTCATCCATTTGAAAACGAGTAGCTCCATTCATTGGATTAACCATTAAACCACCACTATTTTTACTTTCTTCATCATCCGAATATTTTGCTGCGGCTTCTGAAAAGGAAATGGTATCAGCAGATATTTTTGTATAAATAGTATCTAATGATTGTTTTGCTTTTAGCAGATCGCCCGGCTCTATTTTAGGTGCTATAAGCAAACTACGGGCATCTACTTCATCGCCTCTTCGTTCAATTAGCTGAATAATAAAATAGCCATATACTGTTTCAAATACTTCGCTGATCTCATTTGGTTTAAGTTTAAAGGCCCAGGCATCCCACTCAGGCACAAACTGTCCGCGTTGTATATGTTCATACAATCCACCTTTACTTGCAGATCCGGGATCCTCGGAATACAATGCAGCCATTGCAGGAAATTGACTATCACCTTTCATGATACGTTGGCGGATATCTTCAATTTTTTGTTTTGCTTCTTTTTTTGCTTCAGGAGTAGTTTGTGGCTTTTTAACAATCTGGCCTACTTCTACTTCAGCATTAATAAATGGAATAGAATCTTCAGGAATACTTTTGTAATACGTTCTCACATCATTAGGAGTAACACTCACATCACCTGTTATTTTACTTTGCATTTGTTGTGCTAACAATAGATCGCGGACATTATCTTTTAGATCAATTTTAAAGTCTTCAACGGATTTACCATAAAAAGCAATAAAGCGTTCTTCGGAACCAAATTGCTGAATATAATACTGAATACGTCTGTCAAGTTCCTGTTCAACCTGGGCATCGGTAACAAACAAACTGTCTTTTTGTGCTTGCGCCAATAAAAGTTTTTGATACAAAAGTTCTTCAAATAACTTACAGTGAGAATTTTCATTCACCGCTTCTTGCGATGAAACCATTTGCTGGTATTGTGATTCAAGTTCGGACTGCAAAACAGTATTGGAACCAACTACAGCAATAACACGATCAATCACTTTCCCTTGGGCAAAGGCTTTCCCTGCATCTCCGAAAGGAAGGAGAACTAATGCGCAAACCAAGATCAAAAGCCCGGACAGGTGATTTAGAGGAGAGTTGATCCTACTTTTTGTAACTGTTGTGAAAGCCTTTTTGTTATTTTTTAGATTTATCATTGATATAGATTTCAATTTTTTTATTATTGGCCGCGTCATTGTAAATATCTTCTTTCATCTTAGTAATAAGCTGCAATTTGCGCTTATTTAAAATAATATTTTTTATATTTTCTCTCTCAAAACTAAGAGGTGAAAGACTATTACGGATTTTAAATCCTTTAATATTTAAAAAATAACTGTTGGTAGAATCCGTAACCTCAACAAATCTATTGTTTTGCAAAAACAGCTCTTTATTATAAGTTTGAATCGGGATCTCTTTCAAAAGATCATCAAACAAAAGCCATGAATTTTCATCTAAATAAAAGTTTTCTGCAAACTGATGACAATACCCGGCAAGTAATTCTTTGTCTTTTGGAACATCAGATTTATACCATTTTTGAAGTTTATTTATTCCCGGTGCTTTTTTATTCACTTTTACATAAACTACTTTAATGATATTATCCTTCAGCTCAAAATTATTCCGGTTATTATTGTAATACTCTTCTATCTCCTGATTGCCAATAGTAGTATCTAATTTTTGTTTTACTAATTCTTTCTCATAAGTGTAGGTAATAAGCGAATTACGATAATCCTGTAATTGTTTTTCAACATTTTTTTGCTCCTCAGTAAGGTTATCTTCTGCCTTTTGAATTACTAATGCTTCGCGCACCCAGCTATCAATATATTTGGTTAATCGTTCTAAACTATCTTTCGATGAAGTGCCAATGGGAATTATATCCTGAATATTATCCTTGTATAAAAAAGCATTGTTGGCACGGGCAATGACTTCACGATTCCCATCTTTATCTTTTTTTGAGGTACATGAAACAATCAATAATAATCCTAAAATATACGGGAGTAGCTGTTTCAATTGGTATTTCAAGGGTTAAGAAGGCAATTATTCAATTTAACAATTTATCAGTAAGCAATTATTTAATTTAACAATTTATCAGTAAGCAATTTTACAATTTAACGAATCACGAATTGCCTACTGGTTCAATTATATAATTGCAACATTGCTTCTTAATTGCCTACTGCTAAATTGTAAAATTGTTAAATTTATTTAATTGTAGCCAACACGTTTTTATCAATGGTCACAGAATATTTTTTCTTTAATTGATCAAGCCATTGTTTTTCTAAATGATTTTGGTAATCAGCCGTAACAATACCTTTTGAATCGGCATACGATTTTTGACCAGCAGGAAGTATTTTATTTACTGCAACGATCACAACTTTTTTATCTTTTTCTGATGCCATATCACCTGAAATTCCTGCTTTCCAATTTTTATCAACAAACTCGTTATCTGCTTTGCTAAACAGACGGGTTTCAACCTGAAGGTTTAATTGTGAATCTTTATTTATATCAGCTAAAATGTCCTTTTCTGTTTTATTATCAGTTAAATAGGTACGAACCAACTTAGCAATTGATGCATCGGAGCAGCTATAAACAGAAGCTTCTGCACGTTCATCCCATAGGTAGTTAGCTTTGTTTTTTTCATAAAACTCTTTAGAGCCCAACGTATCTTTTACAGCATTTGACCAAACTTTTTGATCAGTAAGTTCAAACAATAAAATACCATCATGATATTCTTCCATTAAAGCTTTAAATTCAGGATATTTTTTATCTAAACGTGATTCTTCATAAGTAACAGCCATTTCATCAACAAATTGAACATACATTTTATTGATCAGCATCTTTGCATCCATTTTTGCAAGTTTGCTTTGGTGATTCGCAATGTAACCAGTAAAATCAGCTTGAGTAAATACTTTATCATTAAAATTAAACATTGTCTTTTTTAATGCTGAAGCTTTTGCCGTGTTCCAGTGCCCTTCAAATAATGTTGAATCTACAAGAGGATAAAATTCATCACGTGCAGAAAGGTTTTCTTTAAATTTATATTCTGATTTTACTTTTGCAATTAAGGATGCACGTCCGGCTTGTGAACGGGAATCTTTTGTTATTTTATCTTTCAATTCATTTTTCATATTCTCAAATGAAGCTAAGCTGCGTTTATCAATCAATTTGATAATATGCCAACCGTATTTAGTTTTCACGGGTGCAGAAAAATCAGTTTTGTTTTGTAAAGCAAAAGCTGCTTTTTCAAATTCATAAGGCATTTTATTAGTAGTGAACCAAGGCAATTCACCTCCTTTTTTAGAAGATTGTTTATCATCAGAAAATTGAGTTGCCAATTCATCAAATTTAGAACCTGCTTTTAGCTTGTTATAAATTTCAGTGATTTTTGAATAGGTATTCAAAGAGTCTTCTTTTGTCATATTAGGCGCTGTTTTCACCATAATGTGACTAACTAAAACTTCACCTTGCGCTTTTCTTTTGTCAACAACTTTGATGATATGGTATCCAAAACGTGTACGCACCGGCATTGATACATCGCCAACTTTGGTAGTAAAAGCAGCACTTTCAAACGGGTAAACCATTTGTAAGGCAGTGAAATAGCCTAGATCACCACCATTTTCTTTTGATGAAGGATCATCAGAAATACCTTTTTCAGATGCCACTTTATTAAAATCTTCTCCTTTTAAAACCCTGGCACGAATACCCATGATCTTAGTATAAGCCTCCAAAGTATCTTTAGGAAAGGCTGTTTCAGCAACTTTCACTAAAATATGTGATGCGCGAACATCTTCCTGTAAACGGCTATACGTTTCTTTTAATAATTTTTCATTTACATCCTTATCAGTTAAATAGGGTTGTGCAAGTTGTTTACGGTAACCAGAAAGTTCATCTCTAAAGGCTTTAGCGGTATCAAGACGCATTTCTTCAGCTTCTTTAACTTTTAATTTAAAGTTCACAAACAGATCAACATAATCATTTAAGGATTTGTTATCATTGGCAACTTCTTTCGTATTATTTTTGTGGTAAACATTCCCAAACTCTGCAACTGTAACCTTGGTTGAGCCTATTGTCATAAGTACAGCATCGCTATTTTTTTGAGCACTGATACTGGTAAAAGCAAATAATGCAACTGGTAACAATACTGATTTTGATAAAACGCGTTTATTCATAATAAATGATTTTTTTAATTAGGGTAACAAATGTAGCTATTATTAACAGGAATCAAAAGAAAACAGCCCCTAATAGTGAGGGGCTGTTTTGTTAAAATTTGTTAAGGGGGTGGGCAGTTTAAAGTTCGAAAGTTTAAAGTTTAAAGTTCGAAAGTTTAAAGTTCAAAGTAAGACAGTTGGCAGTTTTCTATTATTCACAAAACTTTTAGACTTTGAACTTTCTAACTTTAAACTAAATTACCTGCTATAATTAGGGGCTTCCTGTGTAATAGTAACTCCGTGGGGATGACTTTCGCGGATACCTGCACTGCTGATGCGGATGAATTTTGCATTTTGTAAAGTCGCAATGTTTTTTGCACCGCAATATCCCATTCCGGCTCGTAAACCTCCAACAAACTGATAAATAACCTCAGAAAGGCTACCTTTTACAGCCACACGTCCTGAAATTCCTTCCGGAACCAGTTTTTTTATGTCATCTTCCGCATCCTGGAAGTAACGGTCTTTTGATCCTTTTTGCATGGCCTCAATAGATCCCATTCCACGATATGCTTTAAATTTACGTCCTTCAAAAATAATGGTATCTCCCGGAGATTCTTCAACACCTGCAAGCATTGAGCCCATCATTACAGAACCAGCACCAGCGGCCAGCGCCTTTACGATATCACCTGTAAAACGAATTCCTCCATCTGCAATGATCGGAACGCCTTTGCCTTTTAACGCTTTGGCAACATCCATGATCGCTGTTAATTGAGGAACTCCTACACCTGCGATAACACGGGTAGTACAAATAGAACCCGGACCAATACCAACCTTTACAGCATCGGCACCAGCCTTAACCAAAGCCAATGCAGCTTCTGCAGTTGCAATATTACCAACCACCACTTGCAGGTCAGGATATGCTTTTTTCACTTTTTTAAGGGCCTCAAGCACACCTTTAGAATGACCGTGCGCGGTGTCAATCACGATAGCATCAACATTTGCTTTTACCAATGCGTCAATACGGTCCAAAATATCTGCTGTAACACCAACAGCTGCAGCTACCCGTAAACGCCCTAAACTATCTTTATTTGAATTAGGGCGCACTTTTACTTTTATAATATCACGATAGGTGATTAAACCTACTAATTTGCCACTTTTATCAACTACCGGCAACTTCTCAATTTTATGATGTTGAAGGATCTGTTCTGCTTTTTTAAAATCGGTTCCTTCTTTAGCAATAACAAGGTCTTTACTGGTCATTACTTCTTTTATCGGTCGTTTATGATTTTTCTCGAAACGCAAATCCCTATTGGTAACGATACCAATCAATTGATTTTTAGCATTTACCACCGGAATTCCACCGATCTTAAATTCTTTCATCAGATTTAAAGCATCCGTTACATTTGCATTTTCAAGCAATGTAACCGGATCCAGTATCATCCCGCTTTCGGAACGTTTTACTTTACGCACCTGATCGGCCTGTTCATGAATACTCATATTCTTATGCAACACTCCAATACCACCCTCCTGTGCAATAGCAATAGCTAACTGATATTCAGTAACAGTATCCATTGCTGCAGAAACCAGTGGGGTATTCAATTTAATTTTTTTAGTGAAATAGGATGTAGTTTCTACTTCACGAGGCAGTATCTCTGAATAAGCAGGTACTAATAATACATCATCATAAGTAAGGCCTTCACCTACAAATTTATTTGGGTCTAATTGCATAAGATAAAATTTTGAAATTTGAAGCCGGTATTTTGGAGAAAAAACAGCACAGTATATGAATTTTTTTGGGTTAAAATTCCCGCAAATATACGATTTTAATTATAACAGAGGTTAAGCCAGCCTGAGAAGGCCATAATATTGGTAGAAATTGAACACAAAAACAGTCTTAAAGCCTACATTATACGGAAATATTACCTCCTGAAGAGCTCAGTAAATAAGACCAAGCAATTTAATCCGAATTATTCTAAAAACCTTTTTTTAATATCCGGAGTTGGAACCATGCAAGTTTCCCGTTTACCAAATAATTTATAACGTTTTTTTGCAATGGAACTATAAATAAAGTCCCGTATAAATTTTGGAGCGAGAATGAAAACATAAAACAATTGCCATAGTCCGCCAATATCTCTCAAGACATTAAGGGCTGCTGTTGATTTAGTATAATAGTTGTCTCCCTTGATATAAATGAAAGAATGAAAATTATCTGTTGGTAAGCCAAATTTAAACAGTAAAGATTGTCCGCTTTCCGATTGTAATGAGGCAAATTTGAATTTGGCTTTCTTATCTCTTTTTATTAGAAATTGAACAAATCCATTACACAAATTGCATACACCGTCAAATAGAATTATTTGTATGTTATTATCCATTCCCGTTTTTTGATTCGTCAGTTAACTATTCGAAAATCTGAGCTTAAAAATAATTAATATTATCAGTATCCCTCCTATTCATACAATCTTATTTTTTTGATGATTCAAGTCCATAAATTTAAATATGCCATTAGGATTATGCCTTATGACAAATATTATTTGTTGTATGCCTAAAATATTACGATTAATAAATTTAACAAAGCATTGTTTTAATAAGGTACTAAAATGAAATTCTGATTTGGAACATTTCAAGGTTTAAGCAAAAAAATAAACCAAGCTTTCTTTTTTTCAATTCGGCTATCAAAATAATCATGTCAACGAATTGAAATTTAATGATAAAAAGTTCGGAATACTTTTGAATCCTGAATTTTGTTTAATGATATCCATTAAACGGGATCAAATTGAATTGCCTAAGTATTAAATCCTCAAATAAACCTATAAAATAAAAAAACATGAAAATAATTGTACCAATGGCAGGTATTGGGAAGCGGATGCGCCCACATACATTAACAACTCCAAAACCACTTCTACCTATTGCAGGAAAAGCAATTGTTCAAAGACTGGTGGAAGACATAGCAAAAGTGTGCAACGAATCAATAGATGAAATAGCGTTCATCGTAGGGAATTTTGGAAAAGAAACAGAGGAGCAGCTAAAAAAAATTGCTTCAAATATTGGAGCGAAGAGCTCTATTTATTATCAGGAAGAAGCACTTGGAACTGCACATGCAATATTATGTGCAAAAGATGCATTGGATGGGAAAATAGTAGTGGCCTTTGCCGACACCCTTTTTAAAGCTGATTTTGAATTGGATGACTCTAAGGAAGGAATCATTTGGGTTCAAAAGGTTGATGACCCTAAACCATTTGGAGTGGTGAAAGTGAATGCTCAAAATGAGATCACCGATTTTGTTGAAAAACCGGAACACTTTGTTTCCGACCTGGCAATTATTGGTATTTATTATTTTAAAGATGGTGCTAATCTAAAAGCGGAACTTCAATATCTGATCGATAATAATATTAAAGATAAAGGAGAATTCCAACTAACCAATGCGTTGGAGAATATGAAAACAAAAGGAATTAAATTCAGTCCGGGTAAAGTAACTGAATGGCTTGATTGCGGAAATAAAAATGCAACAGTTTACACTAACCAACGGGTACTGGAATTTAATAAAAAACAAAACACCATTTCGAAAACACATACCTCAACCAACTCTGTAATCATCCAACCTTGTTATATCGGTGAAAATGTACAGTTAATTAATTCTATTGTTGGCCCTCACGTTTCAATAGGTAATAATTCGGTGATTGAAGATTCTATCATTAAAAACAGTATTGTTCAAAAACATACTACTATTTCCTGTGCAAATATTCACAATTCTATGCTGGGAAATTATGTAGATTTTAAAAACAACCGGATAGAATTAAGCATTGGAGATTTCAATACACAGCATAATCAGATGTAATAAAAAAACTCGTTTTTTATAAATCATCAGAAAATTTGAAGTTGAATGGGTATTATCCCACCAATTTATATGCTGTAAATGCTTTGAAAATAATTTAAATAAATATAATACAAAATACAAATTCCAAAAATATAAAAAATAATTTTTAAAAAATAATCTATGAATAATCAAATATTAAATTTCGGAAAATATCAAAAGAGTATTGATGCGCGTTTAAAAAAAATGCAGGAACAAAACTTCGCACAACGCTTATGGAGTAAAGATGCAAGTTTATGGAATGATGGGAAATTACAAAATGAAATTTCTACTATTTCGTTAGGTTGGTTAAATGCAGTGGAAAACATGTTAGAAGCATTGCCTGAAGTTGAAGAGTTTTGCAATTCCAAAAACATCTCTGAATTAAGTCATATAGTACTTTTGGGAATGGGAGGAAGCAGTATGACTCCATTGGTTTTTCAAAAAACATTTAAGAATTTAAATAAGGATATCCAATTAATTGTGCTGGATACCACAGAGCCAAAGGTTATCAGGGAAATAGAGAAAAAAATAAATATTACCAAAACTTTATTTATTGTTTCAAGTAAATCGGGCAATACAGCAGAAGTTATGGCTTTTTATGATTACTTCTTTAATCAGGTTTATAAAATAAAGGAAGAAGGAGCAGGCGAAAATTTCATTGCAATAACGGACAAAGGTTCTCCATTAGAGGGATTAGCAAAGAGAAAAAAATTCCGTAAAATCTTTATTAATTTCCCGAATATTGGAGGAAGATATTCTGCACTTTCGTATTTCGGAATTGTTCCAGCAGCCTTAATGGGTGTTAATGTAAAAGAATTTCTTCTACGAACTCAGTTAATGATCAAGAGCTGTGGCCCTCAAATTCCTTTGTCACAAAATCCAGGAATTGTTTTGGGGGCATCAATTGCTGAATTAGCTTTACAAGGATGTGATAAGCTGAATTACCTTATGTCACCGGCACTCTCTACGTTTGGATTATGGTTAGAACAATTGTTGGCAGAAAGTACTGGAAAAAATGGTAAAGGCATTTTACCAATAAATGGTACTCCTTTATCTGAAACGGCCACTTATGGGAAGGACAGCTTCTTTCTAACCATGGATTATTCAAAAAGGGGCAATACTAAATCCAGCAAATCAACAAGTTTTATTCCCAAGAACTTTCCGTCAATAAACATTACCATTCAGGATGAACTTGATCTAGGGCAGGAATTTTTCAAATGGCAAATAGCAACAGCAACAGTTGGAGCTATATTGGGGGTTAATCCTTTTGATCAACCGAATGTGCAGGAAAGTAAAATTTGCACAAATGAAATATTAAAAAAAATAGAGCAAGATGGAAAACTTCCGGAAATGGAAATTGCTCTGATCGAAGATTCAGTTCGCTATTATGAATCTCATAAAGAAAAAGGACTAACGGATGATAATACAAATGGGAAAATATTATTAGAAAACTTTTTTGCATTAACAAAGCCGGGAGATTACATTGCATTGCTTGGATATTTACCGGAAGAACCGGAAATACAAAAATGCTTTTTAGAAATACAATCTAATTTGCAGGAGAGTTTGCACCTTCCCGTAACTACACAATATGGGCCCCGTTATCTTCATTCAACAGGCCAATACCATAAAGGGGGGCCTAATACCGGATTTTTTATTCAATTCATTTGTAGCTCATCCGACAGTATCCAAATACCCGAACAAGCCTATACTTTTGACTTGCTAAAAAGAGCTCAGGCTATGGGTGACATGCAAGCTTTAATTGAGCATGAAAGAAAAGTTATTCTCATTGATCTTGGTCCTGATTATATAAATGGATTGAATTCTTTTAAAAAAGTAATAAAAAAAATCCAGCCAATTGAAAAACCTTCAACTAAGTCTTTAACCTCAAACAAAAAGGAAAAGAAAAAGTTGGAATTTGCTTAAGATGTGCTCGTTAACAAAGTTGAAAACAATTTTGTTAAGTTAAGATTGCTTTGTGTGGCGTTAAATTAAAAGGCAATCCTTACGTAATAGTATATAAAATTCTCATCGAAATAAATCCTAATAATTTCAAAAAGTTGTATTTTTTTTTACAAAAAGCTACAACTTTTTGAAAATATTATTGACCAAACTGTTTTTTTCTATTTCAGACTATTAAAAATTCATTGTCATCGAATATGATGAGGTTGCAAAACATCATTCATATAAATTTGATAAACGGGAAGGACAAATAAAAAATAAAACAATTTCAAATTATATAATAATGGAAACAATAAAAGAGAAAGGCTTGGATACCCTGAGGGAATTAATCATTGTTAATAATGATCGGTTTGAAGGCTATAAAACTGCAGCAAAAGAAACAAATGATGCAAGCTTAAACGCTTTATTTACAGAATTCAGTACTCAAAGTAAAAAATTCTCTGATGAATTGCGAAAACTAATTCCCCCACATGAGGAAGCACCAGGTAATGATGAAACTAAAATTTTTGGAGATTTATATCGGTCATGGATGGGTATGAAAAATGCTTTAACAGAAAATAATAACCATGCTATCTTATTATCATGTGAATTTAGTGAAGATATTATTAGAAAAACTTATGATGATTTTATAATGGATCCGGATGTTCCTGAAGAAGTTTTAGCCTTAGTAAGCAAACAAAGAAGTGAGTTGGACCGAAGCTATGATATATTGCGCACCAAGAAGAAATCAATTTGATGTTCAATTTAAAAATAAATTGAACCCAATGTTTTCCAGTCAAAAATTGTTTTAGATCCAGCTATAATCAGGTAATAATTTTTCTAATTCAGCTATCTAAAATATTGGATTAACGAAAATTGAAATCTTTACTTTAAATCTCTTTTAGTTTTGCCCTGTAAATTATCATAATCCAAACAATTTTAAATTAAAACAGCAAAACAAATGAATTCAGGAAAGGTATTATTCGGTGTATTAGCAGGCGCAGCCGCTGGTGTGCTACTTGGTGTACTATTTGCGCCAGAAAAGGGTTCAACAACCCGAAAAAAAATTACGGATACAAGTAATGATTATGCCGGTGAAGTGAAAGATAAGTTTGATGATCTTTTAGCCAGTATAAATTCAAAACTTGAAGATGTTAAACTCAATATTAAAGATTTATCTGAAAAAGGAAGATCCAAATTTGAAGAAGCTAAGAAATCGACAATGAGTGAAAAATATTCACAAAACAGCTAAAAAACATTTTATCCTTGAAAACAACAAGTCGAGTCATAAAGGCACAAATTCACAAAGAAAATAAATGTGAAATTTTGTGCCTTCATGGCGAGAACAAATAGTTCAAGAGCAATTAATTTTAAAATTTTCCATGAAAGCAAATTTGGGTTTAATAGATAAAGTAGTAAGAGTTGCCATTGCTGCTTTAGTTACAGGTCTGTTTTTTACAGAAATTATTTCAGGAATTATGGTCTTTATCAGTTTAATAGTTGCTGTGGCATTGCTAATTACCAGCTCTATAAGTTATTGTCCTTTCTACGGAGCGTGTGGTATAAATACAAAAAAAAAGCTGAATGATAAAGCTCATAACAGCGGAAATAAAAATTATTTTAACAAATAAGATAACTAGAACATTTTAACATTCAGGATCATATTTTTAACAAAAAAATTGATTTTTAAAATGCAAAAATCTAATATTCAAATAATAAATAATCATGAAATCATTCTATTTACTATTTCTTTCAACGGCCATTCTATTGTTAAATTCTTGCAAGAAAGAAGCCGGTGAGGGAGGAACATCTTTTATAAAAGGTAGAGTTTACGCAAAATATTATAATAAGAACTTCACACTTTTAGCCGACTCGGCTTATGCTCCTGATATTGATATCTACATTATATATGGAGATGAATTCTCCTATGGAGAACGAAAAAGAACATCTTACAATGGCACCTACGAATTCAAATTTTTACAAAAAGGCACTTATAAAATATTTGCTTATACCAGAGACTCAACCGGGACATATAGAAATTTAGTAAATCAATATGCAAATGATCTGCCCGTAATTCAAGAGGTGGAGATCACAAAAAAGAAACAAACAGTAGAAGTTCCTGACATTAATATTCTACAATAACGCATTATCATCAAACGAGAATCCATGAAATTAAAGATCATTTCCGTACTTATTCTTATTGGCTCCTGTGTAAATCATGCGAATGCACAAGGTAAAAAGGATATAAAAAAAACTAAAATGAAATCCATGACTGAATTTGTTACAATTGCAGAAAATGGAAAAGAACTTACTTATAAAGCTTTTTACGTTGGTTTTAATAAAAATGCAGATGTTATTGAAGAAACAGAATACAATAATAATGGAAGCATAAAAAAAGGAGAAACAACAAAGTATGATGTGAATAATAACAAAATAGAAAAGACTCATTTCGAACAAAAAGAAAAAAAGAATCCAAAAAACAATTCTGAACCGATCGAAAATATTAATATAAAAACGATCTATAAATACAATGCGCATAATGATAAAATAGAAGAAAGTGAATTGGATATCACCAATGCGAAACTGCTAAAAAAGCACATATTCTCCTATAATAATAAAGGTGAAAAAGATCGAGAAGAAACGTACAATGCAGAAAATAAAATGATAAAAAAAGAAACTTATGTTTATAATAATAAGGGATTAAAAGTTGAAAAAAAAACCTTTAATGGAAACAATGAGTTAGAAATTACAAAAAAATATGTGTACGAATTTTACTGAAAAACTCTCATATCCTTATAATTATTAAAATTAAATAAAATTAATCAGATGAAAAAAAACATGAAATTATTAATAGGCATTCTTTTAGTTGGACTAATCCTGACACCTCAGTTTAAAAGTTTTTCGCAAGAAAATAATACAATACCATCAACTTCTTTTACCGATGAATCATCCACGCAAGACAATTTTAAAAAAGAAAAAAAAGGGCAAAGTGATAGTTTTTTTTCAGTAGAGATCGATAAATTATCGGATAAATTTTTTACACGTTTGATTATTGATCTAATAGCAGTTCTAATTCTGATTCGATTAATTTATTATCCCAATTACAAAAAAAGAGAATTGTTCTTTACTTTTTTCACCTTCAATCTGATCATTTTTATGATCACCTTCTTACTAAACAAGGTGGACATGGGGTTGGGTGCAGCTTTTGGTTTATTTGCTGTTTTTTCCATGTTACGATACCGGACCGAAAACATTTCAGCCAAAGATATGACATATCTGTTTTTAGCAATTGCAATTGGACTCATCACCTCTATCAGCAAGGCTTCGGCATTTGAATTAAGTATTCTGTGTAGTTTGATTCTTTTAATCACATTTTTTCTGGAAGGGAGTTTATTTCAGAAAAAAGAACTTTCTCAATCAATCCAATACGAAAATATTGAAATGATTAAACCAGACCGTCATGCAGCATTGATAATGGATTTAAAAGAAAGAACGGGATTAAACATTCATCGTGTGTCAATTGGAAAGTTGAATTTTTTAAAAGACACAGCTGTTGTCAAATTATACTATTATGAAGATAAAGCCCCTGCTATAATCCCTGCATCACTTGCTGAAATTGATAACAACAACAAATAATTTCATATACCATAAATTGAAAAGTATAACTGTACCCTTCGTTTTATTATATCTGTTTTTTCTTACCTCATTATGCTCTGGACAGAGGAGTGATGCTAATTTATGGGCATCTGTCTCGTTAGAAAAATTGGCAAGTCAAAAAGTCCTTCTTCATTTCAAGCAGGCGGCAAAAGTTAGTCAAAATATAACCCAATTAAATTATTCATTTTCGGATATTGGCGTGACGTATAAATTCAATAAAAATATTAAAACATCGTTAGACTATCGATTTATTAACAAACTGAACTCAATCCAGGACCTAAGTTTACGTCATAGGCTTTATTGGACGTTAACTTTAAAAAAGAAGGTAAAGCCATTTGTATTAGTGTACAGACATAGAATTCAATATCAACTTGAAGACATTTATAGCAGTGAAACAGGGCAGACTGCACATTACTATACAAGAAGTAAAATAACGATCAAATACGATTTAAACAGATTCACTCCATATTTAGCATCGGAATTACAATCAAAAATCGTTGATTGGGAAGAATTAGTATCAAAGAAACTTCGATTTTTTGCCGGATGCAATTACAAGTTCAACAAAACAGATGAACTAAATTTATATTATTTAATCGACAAACGTTTTAACCAAGCAGATCCTTTAACCAATTATGTTATTGGTATAGCATATACCCATACATTTTATTAATACTACTTCTTATATTTTGTTTTATTTAAGAATATACAACCTTCCTGGAAATTATTTCTGCGTATTTATTATATAAAACAATCTTACACTTTAAAAAAATCTATTATAGACCGATGAATATTGTATTGCTTTTAGAGCAATTAGGATCTCAAGAGGAAAATATTATTGAGGTTACATTTTAGCAAACAGCAAGTTCAGATTTGCTTTCATAAGCATCGATTTTATTAATTGAAAGCTCAGGTTTGCTTTCATAATTATTGATCTTATTAATGATATGCAAATTTGGCTTAAAATTATTTTGCTTGATTTTGTCGTAAAGAAATATCACTCCAAAACAATACTTACTGATCGAACCTGATCTTACACCTTTTTTTTTCATCAATCTGATAAAAGGAGAGGGTGAAAGTTTTTCCTGCTTCACTTCAGCGATGACCACGTTAGATAAATTCTTTTCGTGTAAATCATTCTTAAATTGGAGATCAATATCCAAAGTAAGCCTTTCCTTTGAAAACTTATTAACCAAAGTAATTCTTGAACAATTTGACCATAATTTTGGAAATAGGTTTTTAGCTAAAAAACTAGTTTTTTCAGCTAAAAATTGCTCCGCTTTTCCTTCAATAGTTAGATCCGTTTCTTTTCGTTTAATCCTGCTTTTTATAGTCCTTCCTTTGTTGTTTTTAAATTTAATTTCAAAATAGTGAAGATTAGAATCCACATAAATGCGGTGTCTTATTTTATACCTGCATGGTTTTCTCCTGTGATGAGCCATGTACATTTCAAAATCCGGAGTATCATAATAAAGTGTTTCGTATTTACTTGCACGGATCCCATTTATATCTAATACTCTGTAGTCACTTGAAAGTTCCTTTAAAAAATCTCCAAGCTGATCAAATCTAAAAACAAATTTAGTATCTGTCCTGTTCATTAACGCAACACTTTCCATTTCGGAAAGACTTATTGGTTCAAAACCAGAAAGTATATTCATTAAATTTTTCAATTTGGCTATTAATTAAATTATTAAAAATGCTTTCTTCAATTTAAATCGAAAAAAAATAAAAGCATAACATGTATCATTAGCATCTTTAAACTTTGTTTTTTTTATATAACAATGAAAAAGTCATGGTACTATCTCGACAAAATCATGCTTGTATTTTCAATGTTATTTCCAATTATCACCTGGAGTGTATAAACACCTGTAGGGAGTGCTTTATCTAATTCTACAATTTCTTTAAAATAGTTATCTTTAATTACAGACTCTTTATTGTAAACCTCCTGCCCTAAAATATTTACTATCTTCATCTGTACTCTTTCTTCCTTAATTAAAGGTATGTTGAGTGCTATTGTAAAAAGCCCTGTACCAGGATTGGGATATACATTCATCTGAAATCTATTTTTTGAAGCTGGCAATTCCGAATTAATCTGATCCTCGTCCGAATCGTTTTGATTAGTTTCGGATTCTCTACATGCATTTACAGTAACCGTTACTAATGCTGACCATGCACTTACTCCGGCCAAGGTTATTTTTATCTGGTAACTTCCTGAAGTTGTTGCAATATAGGTGGAACTTGTAGCACCGGGAATAGCTACATTATCCTTTTTCCATTGATAAGTATAACCTGAACATGTATTTGCAAATAATTTCAACTCTCCACTAGAGCAAAATGTTGTAGCTCCCCCCGGTGTGATAGAAGCACTCAGTCCACTTTGTATTTTAACTGATACAGGCGCTGACCATGATATACAAGAACCTTGAATAACTTTCACCTGATAATTGCCGGCTACTGAGGCTGTGTATAAAAAGTTAGTTGCACCTGCTATATTAATACCATCTCTAATCCATTGATAAAGATTCCCTGGATTGGCATTCGTTTTTAATGTTACAGAATCCGAACACATTGTTAAAGAACCCAAAGGGATTATTGCAGGAGTTGTACATGTTGCAACTTTTATATTTATTGGTTGTGAAATGCCGGACCGATTGCTGTTGTCAGTTGCAACAGCTTTTAAAGTGTAATTTCCGGAAGTTATATTCATCCATGTATATTGAAAAGGAACAGTTAGGTCTTCACCTATTTTAGTTGTATCCTGAAAAAATTCCACTTTTGTTATATTACCGCCATTCGATATGGCATCCACGGTGATACCTATGTTTGCCGGTGTAGAGAAGATGGTTCCATCAACCGGTGAAGTAATACTTACAATGGGAGGATTGTTCTCATTTATAGAAATATTAACTACAGCAGAAACAATAGAATTATTTTGGTTATCAGTTGCTTTTACAGTAAGTGCATACGAGCCAGAATTAGCATTGTTCCATGTAAAACTATAAGGGCTAATTGAACTTTCGCCTAGTTTTGTCGTATCCGCAAAAAATTCTACTTTTTGGATTGTCCCTGTACCTCCTGATGCGGTGGCCTGAATAGCAATAGCAGAACCAAAATTAAATGCGCTATTATTTGCAGGAGAAATAATTGTTGTCGTTAAAGAATTTGTGACGGTGATATTTATCGATGGCGAAAGGGCAGTATTATTTCCACTGTCGGTCACCTTGGCGGTAAGCGAGTAAAGCCCTGCAGCGGTATTGTTCCATGAATAATTATATGGACTTGTAAGATCTTCGCCAAGTTTTGTATTGCCTGAAAAGAATTCAACTTTTTGAATTGTTCCTGTACCACCTGAGGCCGCAGCTTGAATAGCAATAGTAGAGCCAACATTAAATGAGCTGTTACTCATCGGTAAAATTACATTTACAGATAGAGGAACACCAAAGGGAGAAAGCCGGGTCCCAGGAATTGGTCTTTCCAAAACGCCATTCGGCAGTTGCCAGCCTACAGCCAAATTGTCTCCGTCAGCGGCTTCTTTATGTATTGCCTCGATGTAATATTTCGTTCCTTCTAAAAGGCTAATCGGTATTGATTGTTGAGATGGATATTTGGTCCATTCTCTCGATAGCGTATATGAAGAAGCGTAAGCTATTTTTATTTTATTGGCAGGTTGATCATTTGTACTTAACCACAATTCACTTTTATTATCACTGGCAATCCAAAAAACATAATTACCAGTTGATGGCGGACAAATATATCCTCTTATACGACTGCCATAATTATCAGCAACCTGAGAAGGGCCTTCAAATTTTGTTAAAAGGATTGTGCTTGTTGGAGTTGTATTTACCGGGAGTTCGGTTATTAAACCGGTAAAATTAGCCCAATAATCCCTGGTGATAGTACCTGAGGAAGTACAGCTACTTCCGGCACCACTGGCATTAAAAATAGCAGTATAGGTTTTGTTACTATCTGTAACCGAAATATTTTGCGAGGCAGTTCCGCCATGTAGCCAATGATCAAATGTATAACTGATCCCATTTAATGTTTGTGGAGTTGTGATCCCTAAAGTACGTGTCATGCCTGACACTGCTGACACAACATAAGGTGTTGTACGTGACTGACCATCTAAAAGTATCTGAAGACCGGAAGGTTGAGAGGTTAAACTTAAAGTAGAGGTTATTGGGCTGATATCTATATAGGCGGTATCCTTTAGTCCCTGAACATCTGCTACCACAAGCGTCAAACGATAAAACACATTAGCGGATGCTTCACCGGTAGATGGAACAGTAAAAAAACCATTTTTTATTCCCGGTAAAATAGCAGGACCTGAAATAATTTGTGAACCACTATGCAGATCAACTTTCCAGTTATAAGCAGCGGCAGGCAAATTACCATCTTGTGGATCAGTGGCATTTCCCGAAAAATTAATAATGTCTCCGGCACGGTATAGTGTTCCAGCAACAGGAGCAATAATGGTGGCATCCGGCTTTGTATTCGTGATTCCTATTTTTGTGGTAAAGACATCAGTATGGTCCCATGCTGCAAGTGTTGTATTTCCAAAAGTAGAATTTGAACGGTAGCAGCCCGATGCAAAAACATTATTCCACCGGTCGGCAGCAATGGAAAGTCCAGATTCCTGAAGTCCACCTGAACTTGTGGCATCAGTCACTCCTGTCGCTTTAAGCACCCATTTGAAATTCCCCATTGCATCATAGGAAGCAAAATAAATTTCAGATCCATCTATACCGGTAATATTAGTATTTCCAAAAGTAGCGGTACCGGCAAAATATCCTGTAATAGATACATTGGAAGAAGGGTCAACAGCTATAGCTTTACCAATATCGCCATAACTTCCGCCTGCTCTCCTTGCCCATACAGCCCCCCCTGAAGAATTGTAACTTGCAATAAATATATCGTCATTCGAACTTGCTGCAGTAAGTCGAATAGAGCCAAAATAACATCTACTTCTAAATCCACCGGTTATGAATACCCGGCTTAGCTTATCAACAGCAATTCCTCTCCCATAATCATTGCCCGAACCACCAGCCTTTGTGACCCATATCAGGGTACCAGCTGAATTGTACTTAGCAATAAAAATATCCGCTCCACCTGAACTTGAAATATTTGTACCGCTAAAATTTGCCGTTCCCGAAAAATATCCTGTCGCATATACGTTCCCATCCGGATCGCTGCTTATTGCCCAGCCTTCATCATTGCCTGTTCCACCACCAGTTCTTATCCATTGAAAATCGCCATTTAAAGAATATTTTGCAACAAATATATCGTACAAACCATTTGGCGTGATAGTAATATTTTCATTAAAAACACATGTTAGCTGAAAATTACCTGTTACATATATACCATCAGCAGTATTTGTAATTCCATATCCTCTATCACTTTTGGGCCCTCCACCAAGTTTTTTTGCCCACAGCAGATCTCCATCAGTATTATATTTAGTGACAAATACATCGTTATCACCATGACTATACAGTGTAATTCCGGAGCCAAAAAATTCGCAATTCATTTCTATTTCACCTGTGATATAAACATTACCTGCAGCATCACAAGTAACCGCACGGGAGTAATCCCCCCAAACACCTCCGGCTGTTCTTACCCATTTAAAATCCCCTAAGGGGCCATATTTAGCAATATAAATATCATGGTTACCGGCACATTGAACCCAGGTATTACCACCAAAATTTGCGTCCATTTCGAATTTACCAGCAACATAAACATTTCCAATACTATCAGTTGCAATACCATATCCATAGTCGTATTGGGCTTCCCCATCCGGTTTGGTCCATTGAAAAGTAGGTTGAGCACTTTGCGCATTTATGTTTTGGTTTAATAGCAGAAAAACTACAGTTGTAATTTTGAAAAAAGTATTCATGGCATTTATTTTTTTGCGAAGGAATCTGTTTTTTTTATTCTATACCCTATTATCTGACTAACATCATATTCGTATTTTCTACAATATTGTTGTTTACTATTTGAAGAGTATAAATTCCTGATGGAAGAGCTTTATCTAATTCTATGGTTTCTTTAAAATAATTATCTTTAATTAAATACTCTTTATTGTAAACCTCCTGGCCCAACATATTCACTATAAGAATTTTCACTTTTTCTTCACGACTTATTGCCATATTAAGTTCTATTGTGAAAAGCCCGGTGTTAGGATTGGGATAAATATTCATTCGAAATCTATCCAATGTATCAGATGAATTTGAAATAAACTGTTCCTGATCTGTATCTTCAGATTGGATGGAATCCATTTCTCTACACGGATTTACTGTAACGGCTACCAATGCAGACCAAGCGTTAACACCGGCTTGTGTCACCTGAACCTGATAATTTCCGGATGTTAATGCCGTATAAGTTGCATTAATTGCCCCCGAAATATAGGCTCCATCTTTTTTCCATTGATAGGTGTAACCTGAGCAGGTATTAGCGAATAATTTCACGTTTCCTCCGGTACAAAATGAGGTTGCGCCACCGGGAGTGATTGAAGCACTCAGTCCGCCTGCTATCTTCACGGATGTAGGTGCCGACCATGATATACAAGAACCTTGAATAACTTTTACCTGATACGCACCTGTTGTTGTAGCTGTGAATGAGGAATTTGTGGCACCATTAATATTAACCCCATCTTTTTTCCATTGATAAATATACCCGGAACCTGTATTAGATTGTAAGGTAACAGAACCGGAACACATTGTTGTTGGACCTAAAGGTGTGATTATTGGTGTTGCGCAAGTGGTTACTGCGATGTTTACCCCGGATGATGTAGCAGTTTGACCGGTATTATTGGTTGCTATTGCCTTTAATACATAACTTCCTGATGTTACATTTACCCAAGTAAAACTATATGGGGCGGTCAAATCTTCACCAATTTTAGTAGTTCCTTTATAAAATTCCACTTTTGATATACTACCTCCATTTGATGTAGCCGTAGCATTAATAGTAATATTTGATGGACTCGGATAATTACTATTGTTTGTTGGAGAAGTAATCGTTACAACCGGGGCATTACTATTTGAAAATGGTGATAGTCTGGTACCTGGAATTGGTCTTTCCATCGTACCATTAGGTAGTTGCCAACCAACTGCTAAATTATCTCCCTCGCTTCCTTCTCTGTGTATGGCTTCAATGTAATATTTTTTTCCGGCAGTCAGATTTATCAACGCTGATTTTTGTTGTGCATATTTGGTCCAATTTCTGGAGGCGGTAAATCCGGGAACAGAAGCAATTTTTATTTTATTGGCCTGCAGATCATTCGTACTTAACCACAATTCACTCTCATTATCACTAGCTATCCAAAAAATATAATTACCAGTTGAAGGTGGACAAATATATCCTCTTATTCTACTACCATAATTAGGACCGATATTGGACGGGCCTTCAAAGATAGTAAGCTGGCTGCTGCTTGTAGGTGTTGTATTTACAGGTACATCAGAAATTGAAGTTCCAATAACATTGGCCCAATAATCTCTGGTTATAGTTCCCGAAGCGGTACAAGTTGACGGGCCACTGGCAATAAATACAGCAGTATATGCCTGGTCATTATCCGTAATCAAAATATTTTGTGTTGCATTTCCACCATGAACCCAATGATCAAACACATAGTTAATTCCATTTAAAACCTGGGGAGTTGCAATTCCTAAAGTACGAGTCATACCTGAAATTGATAATGTCGAGTAAGGTGTTGTGTGAGGCAATCCTTCAAGTTGGATCTGAAGTCCGGATGGTTGGGAAGCTAAACTCAAAGTTGATGTAACCGGATGGATATCTACAAAAGCAGTATCTTTTGATCCTTGAGAATCAGTTACATAAAGAATCAATCGAAAAAAGACATTAGCTGCAGCTTCTGCACCAAAAGAAGCAATAAAAGAACCAGTTTTTACACCGGAAGAAATATCAGGTCCGGGATGAACATGCATATCGTGATGGAACTCAACTTCCCAATTAAATGCACTTGCAGGTAAAACACCGTCTTCCTGATCTGTTCCGTTTCCTGAAAAACTGATTGTATTTCCATCACGATAGAAAGTACCATTAGGCGGTGTAATAATAGTAGCAACAGGTTTTGCATTAAAGGCTGTCACTGTGAGTGTGACTGCATTACTTGTTACATTTCCAAAGCTGTTGCTAATGTATACACTGTATTGCCCGGCATCTGAAGTTTGAACATTATTAATTGTATAAGAGGATGAATAGGCTCCTGAAATATTAGTTCCGTTTTTTTTCCATTGATATGTAAGTGGATTTGTTCCAGATGCAGCAACATTAAATACAGCTTGTTGTCCTTGAGAGACAGACAAATTGTTGGGTTGAGCCGTTATACCAGGAGAATTATTGTTACTGTATATAATTTTGTATAATGAATTCGTACTTATACTGAAATAATATAAGTTTCCATCTGTGCCAACTTTAATATAATTTAATGCGTTTGCCAGATTAGTCGCAAAATTAAATTTCTGAGCCCCATTTGTAAGGTCAAGATAATTGATCCAATGATTACAATAATCGATATAGAAATATTTACCGGTATACTGGCTTGGATAATTAGATGATGTAGGATTGAAAAATGCTCCTCCGGTAATTGCACACCCAAAATCTGTTCCTGTTGCTCCATGGTGATAAGTATAAATAGGATTTGTATATGCCGAATTTGAACTCATACCTTCAACGGACGGCCATCCACAATTCTTACCACCACCAGTAATATTATTGATTTCTTCCCAGGTCCCCTCTCCCACGTCATTCGTAAAAAGTTTATTTGTTCCAGGCTGAAATCCAATACTCCAGGGATTTCTGAATCCGTATGCCCAGGTTCTTTTTGCAACTTCCGATCCGGTAAAAGGATTCCCTGCCGGAACACTAAAATCCGTATTGATCCTCAAAACATTTCCTTTGTAATTATTCAAATCTTGCGAATAACTATTTACGTTATCGTTACCCAAGGCTAAAAATAATTTCCCATCCGCTCCAAAAACCATCCCTCCACCATTATGAATTGAGTTAACACAAGTTTCAAAATCATATATCACAACCTCACTACCCGCAACTGCAACATCTCCATTTGCTGTAAAACGGCTAAGTCGATTGTGAATTGGAGTGGAAGCTGTTGTATAAAAAATGTAGACATAATGATTAGTATTAAAATCAGGATCTATAGCAATTGAACTTAAACCTCTTTCATTTAATTGATTAACGGAAACCTGCAGAAAAGCTGTAGAAAGTAAAACTCCATTTTTTATAATTTTAACTCTTCCGCTTTTTTCAGTACAAAATATCCTTCCATCAGGCGCAAATGCCATTGATGTAGGATAGGTAATTGATGCAACTTTTATCTGACTAAAACCGGCCGGAAACGTCTGAGCCTCCAGAGTATTTGAGCATATAAAAAAAACAAAAGTCACAAAACTGAAAAAATAATTCTTTAGTAATTTGAATTGTTGATGATAAATGTGTGAGCTGTATTTTATTGTTTTCATATTTACCTGTTTTTGCATTAAATAATTAAATTATAAATGATCTTAAATTTCTTCAATGAAAACAATTTTTGTAATTGATATTTCCATTAGTCCATCAGATTTATTCACTTTCAATTTTTTGAATTGAATTGCTCTTGATCTGATCAATTAATTCAAACAGTTTTTCAAATTGAATAGGTTTTTTTAGAAAAAATTCAAAATTGATATTCAATTTTTTCAGCATCTCGTCCCCTTCACCAAGTGAAGACATCACAATTACAGGAACATTAACGGACAGGAAACTTTCTCGCATACTCAAAAAAGTTGCACCTGAAATAATAGGCATCATCAAGTCACAAATAATTAAGTCGAAAGAGTTGTCAACAATAACATCTACGGCTTTACTTCCATTTTCAGCTATATGTACATTGTAGCCAACCTCTTTTAACTTAAAAGAGATTGCAGTTACAATCATTTCATCATCATCAATCAGTAAAATATTCATCAGCTTATTATTTCATGTTTTTTTGGTAATAATTTTTTAGAGTTTTATTATTATCAACAAAAGGCATATTTGGACCTATATAATTCTCAAAACCTGAGAATTTTGCAATAATTTTTTCATTTGTCGTCAAAACTGAAATTTCTTCAATTTTAATATCAAATCCAACAGTCGGTTTTTAATATTGAATCGAATACAACCTTTAAATCCCGCAATTGGGAAGCAAATTTATCATCAATTGAACGATTGATTAAGTCCTTTTCGTTAGGCGATATGTTTAAATAGACAAATTCGGATAATTAATGGCTGGTATGGAAGGTTTGATAATATGGAGTTTCAGAAATAATGTAACATCAGTTTTTTTTAGCTGCGCGCTTATTAAAAGGTTTTAAAAAAAACTCTAATCTTTCGTCCAATTGCCTGCTGTTAATTATTCCGAATTTATATTCCAAAAATAAATTCTTCAAATATTGTTCGTCATATTTGGCCACAGAAGGTACGGGTTCGTTTTCAAAAAGATATCTTTCCTTCCCAAAATCAGATGGTCTTAATTTTTCAATTTTAAGCACCAACCAGCTTGCAAACAAAAGACTAAAAATGAAAAACAACGGCTTAAGAAGGAAGTTATATTTTTCCATTTGTGAACTCATAAAACAAAATGCTAATTATTTAATTTTAAGCCGAAACAATTTTAATAAAATCGATTTCGTCATTATCCAAAACAAACAGACGCTGTTTCTTATCAACTGTAAATTTTAAAACGAAATCAGTCGCTCTCTAAAGGCTTCCATTGAGCTGCACGTATCATAATGCTCAGAGAAATAATATTAAATATACACCAAAAGAAATTTGTAAAAAAACCAGAAACACATGGATGATTTCCATTTATCACCAATACGCTATTATAAATTATTCCTAATACTGTAAGTGAAATAATAATGATATGAGGTAAAATATGCTGAGTGTTCTTGGCAAAATGTTTACCTTTTGGAGTAACATTAAATTTCACCTCCTTACCTCGGAGTACAGAAATTAACGCCATTAACATAAACCAGAATCCTGAAATATAATATTGATCTCCTCTTTTTGTAGATATCCCCCAACCACCTAAAGTTAAAGTGACAGTATTCATAAGTTGAAAAGGAAGGAAATATTTTAAAAAATCAAAGCTATATGTCTTCACAGGGAGTGAAAGTGTAAAAAAGAACACAATTGGACTTAACAAAAAAACCATAATCCATAGCGGAGCAAAATAAGACCAAATTGTATTGAAATAACAAATCTTTTGTCCCAGGGAAAGACCTTTTATAAAAATTGGATTATCTTTAAATGCAATATCCAGCGATCCGGCTGCATAACGTTGGTGCTGTTTTATCCAACTATCCAAATCCTGAGTTGAAAGCATTTTACATTCTACATCTGCATGCTGTATGCTTTCCCATTTATGTTCTTTATCTGCATGTAGCATTATAGACGTGTAAATATCTTCAGAAGCATGAAACTTAAATGGAATTATTTCCTGTTTAAGGAGCAAAATGTTTTTTTGATCAAGTATTTCATTGCTTTTAATATTTTTACTAATTAAATCAGTTTCCAATTTTTTCAAACTATCTGCAAAATCTTTTATTGCAAGACTCATTGTGGCCTCCCTACGATGAATAGAGCCTGCTCCGCAGCAAAAGGCAGCATTGTAAAAATTTCTTTTTCTTAATATTGCATCATAAAAAAGTCGGGGGTCATTTCCAAAAATATCTTCGTTCAATTTTATTTTTCCAAAAACAACATTAACAAAACGAGATAAATATTTGCTTTTAATTTTTAATTTGGCATTAATAATTGTACTTAATTTTTGTGCTTCTGTAGTATCATAAAACCATTGTGGAGTCTGAACCCAGGCTACTTTCTCTTTTCGAAAATAACCGGTAGTATTGATAAGAAAGTTAGTAAATACACGAGTATCGGCATCTAAAATAACAAATAAATCACCTTTTGTGTGTTCCAAAGCATTTTTAAGATTCCCTGCTTTGTAGCCTTCATTGTGTTCCCGTATCTTATACTCAACTCCCTCTTCCTCTGCCACAATTTTCATATTTTCTTTTCTACTATCTCTCCCATCCCTTCGTCCATCATCTAATACATAAATCTTAATACATACATCAGGAAAGGGATATTTCATTTTTTTTGCATCCACAATACTTTGACGAACCAATTCAACATCTTCGTTATATGTAGCAATAAAAACATCAATTTTAACCGGTCTTTCCGACCGCCCATCAAGATCCTCTATTTCTGAAAGATAGTGTACAGGAGGAGCTTTTTCAGGATCTTTGTTTGACCAGAAATTTATGACTATCATCACAGTACTAAAAAAACTCAGTGATTCAGCTAACACTAATGGCACAGCAAACCATAATGCATCAGGATTAAGAGAATATCCCCATCGCCAATACAAATAACCTATACCTAATGTAATAGTTATAATTCCTGTAAACTGAAAAAGTAAAGTCCTGTATTTATTATCCGGAATAGCTGTATAAGGCTTTCTATCTTCAAACTTATGAAAGTAAAATTGCTTCATCGCTTGAAGGGATTTAGGAACAATTAAAAATGAACTCCAACCCCATCGATTTAAATTTATCTTTTATTTTTTCTCTAACATTCACAAATTTTATCACAACACCTTGCCGTAAGAGGCTTTTAATAAGATCAATAAGATTTGCTATTCCGGTATTGTTAATAAAATAAACATTTTTAAAATCAAAATATTGGGTTCCCTGAAAATAGATACCGGCCAACTCATTGCTGGAATATTCGCCCCGTTCCTGAAATACCTCATCAAATTTGATATTTATCGTAGGTTTATCCAATGGATCTATAACCGGTATATTGCCGTTATTTTCACTAGAACTTTTTAAAAACAAGTTTATTTTATTTTCTGACTCCATTTTTAATTTTGGAGATTCAGAAATAAGGCCTTGAAGCACCTGATCTGATCCAAGACTGATTTTCAAAGCATCTTCCATGACTTCTACTTATTGATACTTTTTTAGTCAAAACTACATATACTTTATTCTACGCATTTCCAATTTTCGTTCATTCCTTATTTCTTATAGCCGAAAAAATAAAATTGTAGTTCGTTAACGGTTTCATAAATATTGATTTTATTTTTTTTTAATCAACTTCTTTAAATTTTCAAACTCAATATCAAACAATTAATTTCAAGGTTTCGACTATTTAAAATAACAGAACAACGAAAATCAATAATGAACAGCTTTTTGAAACATATTTTTGTACAAGTATTTTACTCGAAATATTAAATACGAAAATGAAAAAAATAAATTTATTGATATTATTAAATTTATTTTTTCTACAGCTTTTAGCTCAAAATTTTGAGTGGGCAAAAAAAGAAGGTTTGTTTGCTTATGATTACGGATATGGGATCACCACAGATATTGTCGGTAATGTTTATATAACTGGGAAATATGAAATGAATGCAAATTTCAGTGATAGTATTTTAAACTCTTATGGTAATCACGATATTTATGTTGCAAAATATAGTTCTGCAGGTGCGCTGATTTGGACTCGAACTGCTGGAGGGATTTATGGGGATTATGCTCATGCCATTGCTTGTGATGGATCCAGTTTCGTATATATTGCTGGTGAAATTGAAGGATTTAATACACCAATAAATTTTGAAGGATCCCCAATTATCATAAATTCTAAAGGGTCCAACGATATCTTTTTAGCTAAATATGATCTTAATGGAAATCTGCTTTGGGCACAACAAGCTGGTGGATTTTATGACGATGCAGCCTTAGGAATTACTCATGATCATTTTGGTAATGTTTATGTATGTGGGTATTTTAAAGATACAACTACTTTTAATGGAACCACAATTTATGGTAATGGAAACAGGGATATTTTTATTGCCAAATATGATATGGATGGAAATTTTCAATGGGTAAATCATGCTGGAAGCGCAGGAAGAGATGAAGCGAAATCAATTAAATGTGATACTGCTGGAAATATATATATAGCTGGTATGTACAAGGATAGTGCAATATTTGGTTCTTCAATTTTATTGAGCCCTCTTGGGTATTTTAACATCTTTTTAGCCAAATATGCACCTGATGGCACCCTTCTTTGGGTGAAAAGTTCAGGGGGAGATTATGATGACGTTGCCTGGGCCATGACCTTAGACAATTCAAATAAAATTTATATTACAGGCGAATTTAATGCCTCCGCACATTTTGATAGCATTCAAATAATTACCACGGGCCAATCAAATATTTTTATTGCTTGTTACAATAATTCAGGGAACATAGAATGGGTAACATCAGCAGGGGGCGAGTTGATTGATCGCGCAAGAGGAATTGGATCCGATGGGACCAACCTTTATATAACAGGGCAGTTTAGTATGTCCGCAAATTTCGGTGCTCATACGGTTACAGGAATTGATAGTGCTGAAATATTTATGGCGAAAATAAGCAACACTGGTAATTTCGAATGGGTCGCTATTGTTGGTGGATCACCTGATGTTTCAGAATCACTTGGTTACGAATCGGGAAACGGAATTTGTGCAGAAGCATCAGGCAATGTTTATGCTACAGGAACATTAATAAATGGTGGGACTTTCGGAACCACTACCTTATTTCCTTACAGCAGAACAGATATTTTTATGACTAAAATTTCTCAGGGACCAGACGTAACATCGCCTTTGGCACCAATTTACAGCCCTCCTGACAATACGAGTGGCGTGGTCAACAATTCAAATCTGGTTCTTACTTTTAATGAAATTGTACAAAAAGGAACAGGCAATATAATTATTAAGGAAGATGGATTTGTAACTCAAACTATTGATGTAACAGGAGCAAATGTAATTGTAACAGGGAATACAGTAACAATAGATCCGGATAATTTCACTTCACAAACATCTGTGAACATTGAAATGGCAATTGGCGTATTTATGGATATGGCAACTAATAATTATTTAGGAATAAGTGATGCATCAACATGGAATTTTTCTATAGAGCTTATCACTGCGGTTAATAGTGTTAAGCCAGAAAAAAAAATCAACATCTATCCCAACCCAACAAATGGAAATTTCACAATTAATTCAAATTGCCCGGATGTGGAAAAAATTGAAATAATAATTACTAATTGTATTGGGCAAGTCGTTGATAATAAAAAATATAAATATTCTTCTCAAATAAATGTGGATTTATCTGAAAAGGGAAAAGGCATTTATTTCATTGAAATAAAAACGGATAATCAAACTTCATTTAGAGAGAAAATTCTTTATCAATAAATATATAAAAATTCATTTACATTTTTAATACCGTCAGTATGAAATTTAAAACTATACATATGAAAATTTTAGACAAAATTTACTACCAACTACTCTCTATTCTTTTATTACAATGTTTGCCATTTTTTATTACGGCACAAGTAACTGTAACTTTTCAAAAAAATTATTCTGGAGCCTACGCTATGGATGGCTTGGATGTGATACCCGCAAAAGGTGGAGGTTACATTATTACAGGTAAGATCACCAATGATATTATTAATGATATGGACATTTATATTATCGGAACAAATAGTACTGGTGATATACAATGGACCAAAACCTATGGAGGTAATAAGCCCGAATATTCTTTTGGTATACTTCAGGCTACAGATAGTAGCGGATATTTTATTATAGGATATAGTCAAAGTTTTGGTGGGGGAGATTATGATACCTGGCTTCTGAAAATAGATAATGACGGAGATACTTTATGGACCAAAACTTATGGGACTTGGGGGAATGATCAGGGGCAAGAAATTATTCCAACAACAGATGGCAACTATATGATTACCGGTAGTTCCAATAGTCCACCCAACAACTCTTATCAGGCATATTTAATAAAAATTGATCCGGACGGAGATATCTTATGGGAGAAATATTATGGTGGCCCCAACTACGAAATTGGAAATTCAGTAAAACAAACTCCTGATGGAGGATATATCATGCTTGGAATAACTTATAGCTATGGTGTAAATGGTGATGCCTATTTAGTAAAAACAAATGCGATTGGCGATACCTTATGGA
This sequence comes from Bacteroidota bacterium, assembly GCA_040388455.1. GTDB lineage: Bacteria > Bacteroidota > Bacteroidia > 2-12-FULL-35-15 > 2-12-FULL-35-15 > 2-12-FULL-35-15. Next base: position 14,727 of record JAZKBX010000045.1, on the reverse strand, counting down.
CAAAAAGATTTGGTGGAAATCAATTGGATGAGGGGATTTTCATCGTTGTCAATAATGATAGTTCATATACTTTCTGCGTAAGAGATAGCAGCACTATAGGCAAAAACATTGATGTTCAGATCATCAAAACGGATCCAAGCGGCAGCATTATATGGGATAAACATTACGGAGGCACTGAAAAAGATACTGACAAAATGATTCAGAAAACTTCTGATGGAGGTTATATTGTTTCAGCAATTACAAGAAGCTTCGGATTATCCCTTCCCGATATGTGGATACTTAAACTTGATTCGGGCGGAGATACGCTTTGGACAAGAAAATTTGGAGGAACAGATAATGAACATTGTTATTCTACCCGGCAAACTTCCGATGGAGGGTATATTGCTGTTGGAAAATGTGAAAGTTTCAGTCAGGAAGACGGAATAATGTTTCTTAAATTAAATTCTACTGGAAAGCTTGGATCAGAAGTTGGAATTGATGAAATTTATTCTGATAACACTCTTAGTATTTACCCTAATCCCGCAAGCAGAATTTTCAATATAGATTTTAAAGAAAGTTCAACAGCTTCAACACTTAAAATCACTAATGCAATAGGACAAGTTGTCTTATCCCAGGTTCTCAATGCCGTTGATCAAACAGGAAATAGAATTATTGATCTGAGTGATAATGAACCGGGAGTGTACGTATTATCAATTCAATCAACAAAAAAAATAATTACAAAAAGAATTATATTACACTAACTATTCAAAATAAAAAAAAACGGATAACATCAGACTCAACATATTCAAATGAATAAAAACAATTAAATACTTTTAATCAACATGAAACCTATAACATCATTTCAGGAATCACAGAGTCCGGACATTATTAATGTAAAAAACAAAATTATGCCTGATCAGAAAGATATAACTATCTTCCTTGTTGATGATGATGCAATGTATTTAAAATCGCTTGAATTTCAGTTTCGACAAAATCCAAATTTAAAAATTGAAACGTTCTTAACTGGTGAGGCTTGCATTGAAAAGTTATTTTTAAAACCAGATGTAATTATTCTTGACTACATTTTAAGTACGCCAAATAAAAATTCGTTGACCGGCCCTCAAACATTAGTGAAAATAAAAAAAATTCTACCCAACACACAGGTTATTATGTTATCTGCAATGGAGTCGGCAGAGGTTGCCACTAATAGCATCAAACTTGGAGCGTTTGATTATGTTATCAAGGACCAAAATACGTTTTCTCGATTGAAGGCTTGCGTAAAAAAAATATTAGGAATATATTCCAAGGAAAAAGAACTGATTGTTTGGGATTGGTAAATGCCATAATTCGCAATGCAGATTTTATTTTCTCTTAAAAAATAAAAAAAAACCATCCGGCACAATTTGCCGGATGGTTTTTTTTTATGATTTGTTATTAAAATTTTTATTTATTAAAAATAATTTTTTTGGTCGCAATTTTATTTTTTGCCTTTACATTCACAATATAAATACCTCCCGGATCATTTTCAGAAAACCTTATTTCTTCCTTTTTTGCCGAGAAAGTGGAATATTTGCGATAAATCGTTTGACCGATCGTATTAGTAACTACAATCTCAAAATTATCTTCTTCAGAATTTTCATTTCCCAATTCAATAAAATAATTTCCATTTGTAGGGTTTGGAAATATATTTATTTCAAAATTATTTTCTGTTCCCATTTCATAATTGGTTACCGAAGAAATGATAGATGAATCATTAGCAGAATCTGTTAATGGTTCTTTACCTGCATTTATATCAGATTCTTTACAGTTATTTACTGTCACAATTAATGGTGTTGACCAATCTTTTACGCCATTTTTACTTATTCTTATCTGGTACTTTCCAGAAACGGATGCAATATAGGTTGAAGATGTTGCTCCGGATATATTTACCCCATCTTTTTTCCATTGATATTTATAACCCGAACAGGTACTTGCATATAATACTACCTTCCCTCCCGAACAGAATGTAGTAGGGCCTCCAGGGGTAATAGAAGCAAACACACCACTTTGAATATTCACGGATGTTGGTACTGATAAAGCTGCACAAGAACCCTGGGTAATTTTTATCTGATAAGATCCGGATGCAGAAGCTGAATACAAAGCATTGGTTGCTCCGGCAATAGGATTATTATCTTTTATCCATTGATAAATTAATCCCGAACCTACATTAGCTTGTAAACCTACCGAACCTGAACACATAGTTGTAGCTCCTAAAGGAGTAATTGTTGCCAATGGAACTGGCATAACTGTAACAGTAAGGGAAGCTGATGTATTTATTAAACTTCCGGAAGTTACTGCAACTGAATAATTTCCGGTTGCCGTTGCAATATAAGATGAGTTGGTAGCTCCGCTTATTGCAATATTATCTTTTTTCCATTGGTACGTATACCCTATACCTGCATTAGCATTCAAGGTTACACTTCCACCTGTACAAACGTTGGTTGGTCCGGCAGGGGTTATTGTTGCTGTTAGCAGTGTAGTAATTACCACACCTGCGGATACGGCACTACATATTCCCTGATTAATTTCTACCTGATAGGTTCCCGCGGTTGAAGCTGTATAGGAGGCATTCGTGGCCCCGGCAATTGCTACACTGTCTTTTTTCCATTGATAAGTATATCCTGTTCCTGTGCCCGCGTTTAATATTACACTACCGCCTATAGCAAAAGATAATGATCCTGTAGAAGTTATCATTGCAATAGGAACTGGACTTACTGTAATTGTAATTGCTGCTGATGTATTGGTAACTCCCGCTATTGTTATAGCAACCGAATAATTGCCAGAAGCTGTTGCTGTATAAGATGAATTGGTAGCTCCGCTTATAGCTACATTATCTTTTTCCCACTGATATGTATATCCTGTTCCAGTATTTGCATTCAACGTTACACTGCCCCCTGCACAAAAGCTGGTAGAACCTGAAGCAGTGATTGTTGCTGTTGTTGTAAGAATAGTAATTGCAAGTGGTGCAGACCAATCAATACAGGAGCCCTGTGTGATTTTAATTTGATAGCTGCCTGCTACAGAGGCCGTATAGGATGAATTGGTTGCTCCGGTAATAACTGCACCATCTTTTTTCCACTGATATATATACCCCGTTCCTGTTGGGGCATTAAGTATCACACTACCACCAGCAACAAAAGATGTTGGCCCGGCAGGAGTTATTGTCGCAGTTGGCATTGGCGAAACAGTTATGATCACTGCCGCGGATGTACTGGTAATTCCAGAAGTAGTTATAGCTACTGTATAACTACCGGATACTGTTGCTATATAGGCTGAACCATTAGCTCCGCTTATAGCAATATTATCTTTTTCCCATTGATAAGTATTTCCTGTACCCGTATTTGCATTCAATGTTACACTACCTCCTGCACAAAATGTTGTAGGACCGGCAGGAGTGATTACCGCAGAACTTGATATGACCGTAATTACCACAGCTGCTGATAAAGCACTGCATATTCCCTGATTAATTGCTACTTGGTAAGACCCTGCTGTTGAAGCAGTATAGGACACCCCTGTAGCGCCTGTTATAGATACATTATCTTTTTTCCATTGATAAATATATCCGGTTCCTGTACTCGCATTCAGTATTACACTACCACCCGTAGCAAATGAAGTTGAGCCAGCAGGTGCCACTGTTGCAATAGGCATTGGACTTACTGTAATTGCAATTGCTGAAGATGTATTGGTGACTCCCGCTACTGTTATAGCAACCGAATAATTGCCCGAAGCTATTGCTGTATAAGATGAATTGGTAGCTCCGCTTATCGCCACATTATCTTTTTTCCATTGGTAGGTATATCCACTGCCTGTATTAGCATTCAACGTTACGCTTCCACCTGCGCAAAAGTTGGTTGGCCCTGCAGGAGTGATCGTTGCCGTTTGAGAAGAAGATAAAATAGTAACTGTAGGAGGAAGATTTAAATTTGCATTTCCTGAAAGTTTATATTCACTTTTTTTAATAATATTTCCATTCGCATCAAATATTAATAAAGTGGTCGACTGATTTTGTATAACATCGGTAAACTCTTTGGCTAATCCTGCATTTGCATTAATTTTTAAAGCACTGGTCCCTGCTATTGCAGTAGTATTTAACCTGACAGTATAAGTAAAATTGCTGGTCAGATCCTCATTTAGGATCATTACCGCAACCTGCTGACCATCCTGACATGCAAACGATTTTACGTTTACCTGATTGGTGGTACCATTCACATAATTCCCTCTAAAATTATCAGCAAGTAGCTTGAAATGATAATACAAAGGTTTTTTGTTACCGGTTGAATTATCTAAAAAACCAATATTGAGTGCAGTTGAGTTTCCTTCAATCACACTCCATAAATTAAAAAAGTCCAAACCGTTTTTCATTCCAACGCTCATCATTTCTGCAACAAATTGTCCTCCAATAAAACTATTGGCCCCTACTCCGTTTAAATTATCCGTACTGGAATTTTTATAATCAATGTTAGCCTCCGTGATAGCAGTTTTTAATGCTGATGCTCCTGTTCTGCCATGATACGAATTAGCTGTTGCTAACCTTGCATTAAGTGCAATTAAATTATCCTTCAAAGAACCTGCAGAAGTTAATTTTGAAACAACCTGTGCTCTTGTTTGTGTTCCATTAAAAGGATAAGTATGAAAAGAAAGTATATCCAGGTAATATCTTCCGGCTCCATCTTTTCCTGTAATATCACTAGCTCCACCGGGAGTGGTTAAACCATTAATAATATTTTGATCATACCAGGCTGGTTCAGGCCCGATTATAAGAATGGAAGGATCCACATTTTTCATAGCAGATGCAAAGGGTTTAAAATAGCTCGCTACTTGGGCCGCAGTAGTATAGGAATAACTTAAATTAGGTTCATTTCCAATGATCCAGTATTTAACATTCTTTCCTTTAACAACATTTATGTAGCGCACAATATCTGCCGCCTGCTGGGCTGTATAACGATAGTTATAAAATGGAACCTGAATTATAGGCTCCATACCATTTGCACGAATGGAATCGATCATTCGGATATATTGAAAATTTGTTGGCCTGTTTCTATCAGCGCTGATTCCTCCAAAACGAACAATAGTAGCACCACTGGCTTTAACTTTTTGCCAGTTCTTATGCAATTTGCCATTAAAATAACAGGGGGCTTCCGGACAAGCAAAATAATTTCCAATGGTGTCAGGCATCCATGCATTCACACCAAAAAAATCATTTGATATAGTTTGTGATTTTGCACTTTTAATAGAGAATAATAAACTCAATGCTAAAAAGCCGAATTGTAATGTTTTTTTCATTGTCTTCATGATGTCATTTTTTAATTAAAATAAATAGATTTTAAACTATACTAAATGTTCTTTGATCGTTCCGGATTATTTCATCTTTCATTTTACGACAAAAGATTTCCATAACGGGCTCCGTCATTTGAAACTTGCAACAAACGTATTTAGCTGTTTTGGCTATTTTATACCAGTATTAGGCTACTCATTTAATTACTTCAACTACAAAATTGGAGGGAACTCTTTATGTAAACGAATTCATTAAATGAAAATTGTTTGCCAACGATAATTTAACATTTGTTACCTATTGTTTTTTATGTTCCGGCTACTTTATTTATCAGGATCAGTATTCATTTATGAAAATTTTTATAGAAAACGTTGTTGGTAGCACTCATAAGTTTTTTCTGTCAATTTTAAAATTCAATCCTTCTTATAGAATGCAATAAGTGCAATAGGTCACTATTTACAGTGATATCCATCATAGCCATGTTGAAACTATAAGAATAATTTTGTAGCCCCGAAAAAAAAAGTTCCCTTATGCGCTTATTCAATTAAAATAATTCACAACTTATTTAAAATTAAACCATGAAATTCTTCCCAAAAACAGGAGTGTACATAACAGGCGTAGGTCAGTTAAAAATTGAAAAAAAATCAGAATTAAGTATCCGTGAAATGGGTGCACAAGCAGTGCTTATGGCAATGAAAGATGCAGGTGTAGAAAAAGTGGATGCCATTTTTTTAGGAAATATGCTTTCGGGAGTATTATGTAACCAACAACAATTGGGCCCTTTGGTTGCTACAGCAGCAGGTTTAAAAGGAATTGAATCGGTTACACTTGAGGCTGCATGTGGTTCCGGTGGAGCAGCGTTGCGTGCAGGCTTTATGGCAATTATGAGTGGCTTATGTGAAACAGTGGTTGTTTGCGGATTAGAAAAAATGTCGCATGAAGATAAAAATTTTATTACACGTTCTATCGCTACTGCATCTGATTGGGAAACGGAAGGTGGAATTGGAGAATCCTTCATTACTTTAAATTCGATGTTAATGAAAATGTACATTAACAAATATAAAATTTCACCAGATGCATTTGGAATGTTTAGCGTTAACGCACATAAAAACGCCAATAATAATCCCAATGCGTTGTTCCAAAAAGAAATAACCTTAAATCAATATCTTGACTCTAAATATATCGCTGAACATGTTCGCCTTTATGATGCATCCCCCGTATGTGATGGTGCAGCGGCCTTGGTCTTATCTAGACGTGCCTCTAATAAAGGTAAAACACAACAAGTGAAGATAACCGGTTCAGCATCTTCCACCGAATATGTTGGTATTAATCATAGAGCCAATGCCTTGGCAGCAGAAGGCATTCAGCGATCCGGACAAGCAGCTTACAAGATGGCAGGGATAAAACCAAAAGATGTTGATTTTTTCGAACTGCATGATGCATATTCTATAATCTCCACGCTTTCGCTTGAGGCTATGGGATTTGCCAACCAGGGCGAAGGATGGAAACTGGCTGAAAAAGGTGAAATTTTTTCGGATGGAAAAATCCCGGTGTCTACATTTGGAGGATTAAAAGGAAGAGGCCATGCAATTGGTGCTTCAGGTGTATACCAAGCCGTGGAAGCCTACCTGCAACTTACCGACAGGGCAGGAAAAAATCAGATAAAAAACGAAGCTAAAATTGGTTTGATACAAAGCATTGGCGGAACGGCTTCTACCGCTATTACGCATGTGTTGGAAAGGGTGTAAATGCATATCTTTTAATTGTATGCTGCGTTAGGGATTGTAGTAAAAATCCTTCCTAAGCGCCAATTGGCGCTTAGGAAGATTGAAGCGAAAAGCCCGGTCCCTTTCTTTTTAGAAAGGGAAACGCCCAAACGAACATCCTATTATAAAGCCCAGACTAACTACTTAACAATAACTTTTACAAAATTTCTTCCCATACTGGTTTCCAATTTCACAAAATACATTCCTTTTGCAAGTTGCAGATCAGTTGAATTTATTAACACTTCATGTTTACCGGGTGCCTGATCCGGGTTAGCATACAAAACAATTACTTTACCCAATACGTCAGTTAAAGTAATATCTACTTTTGAAGTACTATTCAACTGATAGGTAATCGTTGTATTATTAGTAAAAGGGTTCGGATAAACAGATAACCCATTTGCGGCAATTTGCTCATCAATAGAAGTAAGCAGAATAGTTTGTCCATTGCTGGTAAATACTGTTGATTGCAAACCCGCTCCATCTTCTGCCTTAACAGAAAAATAATACATTTGCCCTACCACTGAACTTAAACCTGTTGCAGTAACTGCCTGATTAAACCAATTATCAGTATAGTTAACAATATCGGTAGCACCCGGTGTTGTTCCTATTGCATACCAATAGCGCGAAATTGCGGAGTTAGGATCTGTTGATGCACTCCAGTTGGCTGATAGATCAGTTAGCGAAGCAGTAACACTAATATCGGATCCTGTACCATCATTAATGGTGCTGACAGCCGATGGTGGTGTCCAGTCAACATTGATATTCTGATAAAAAATAGCCGATAAATTTCCAGCCGAATCAGCACAAATGGATTTTATTTTTCCGGAGCAGGTTGTAGGATCCGGATTTTGGAAGCGGATATCATTTGTGATTGCAGCTCCCACAGTTATAGCGGCTGATGTGGCTAAACGAGAACGGTATACTTTTAATTCATTGATAGCAAAATTTGCATTTCCACTCCGGAAGGAGATCGCATTTCCTGAAGAAATCGGAGAAGGATCCGTCCAGCTGGTAATAAATTGATTATCTCTGTAAATGCTTATATGGCCGCTAATACGATCGTAAATAATTTTATAATCATACCATTGATTGGCAACAGTAGTAAATGGAATACTAATTTCTGCAGTACCAAAAACATCATTTACAACTTTGTAAACCTGCAACAACGCATCATCAACACGGAACCAGACAAAGTATGAATTCCCCCGATTGGTAAGACTTCCATTGTCAGCAAAGAAATGAAAACCTGCGCGTTTGGTAGTTCCTGAACCATCAATTTTACCGTAAAAATTATACAAATATCTGTTCGATAAGGTTTGATCCAAGGTTGCATAAATATTGGTATTGGTCGATACTTCATCTGCCTGAAACAACGAACCACCATTAATACTCCAAGTCCCCACTGCACTTGTCCAATCCGGATGAATGGCAAGGTCAAAATTGTCAGCAAAAAAACCATTGTTAGCATTGGCTCGCCATTCGGTGCCATCATAATCAATCACCTGGTAATAACTTTTTTCCAATCCACTACCGCCAGTTTCATCCGCATCTGTAAAATTTGCTGTAAAATTAGTTGTCTCCCACGCATTTGGGGTAATTATAGTAGTGGTAGGAGCAGTAATATCTGCCTGTGGCGGAGGTACTGCATTGCTTGTCCAGCTTGCTGCCCAACCGGTGGATGTAGTATTACAATCTGAACGAAACTCCAATAACAAGGAACCTCCATTAGAAGTGACAGTGCCCGGACCTGTTGTACCAGAATATTTTCCGATAAGTGGAGCTGCAGTGGTAGCACCGTCATAAATAAATAAATAATCCCAATTTAATTCTGTGTTAAACGATGTAAAATTAAGAGTAATGGAAGTTGCTCCTGATGGTTGAATTAAAGTAAGAGTTCGTTCATCATCAGAATAATTATTTCCTGCACCACCGCTATCATATGAGTTTCCTGCACCACCTGTCACAGTAGTTATAGTTGGATTATTATTAATCAGCAAATAATACCTTGCCCAGTTCCAGTTAGGCCCCGGATCATTGTGCGATTGGCCGGTAAACATTTGATGCCCTTTAATTTTTGTACAAGCTCCTAAGCCGCATGATGATGCACCTCCGGAACACCCTGGTCCGTAATAGGTTCTTAATGGACTGATACCATAACCGCTATTACAAATGTCTCTTACTAAAGCAGCAGATTGTGTATACATTGCAGTAGTATACCAGGAAGCATCATTCACATAGCCTTCATGTTCAATACCTATCGTATAGGGATTTTCACTACCTACATGCCAGGCCTTTGCTGATTCAAGAACCATTTGTGTGATTTGTCCATCACTTGAACGAACAACATAATGTGCAGAAACACTTGATGCGCAGTTTTGAAACCAGGAGATACATCCTGCATAACTTCCTTCCACATCGTGTATTGTTACTGCCGAAATAGCTGTGCCACTTCGGGAACTATAATTGCAAGAGCCAGCCGCAGTCCATAATGCAGGAGCGTAATCGCTTGATTGAAGTGATTTAGCTTGAAATTGTTGACCGCTTTTATTATAAACACTTTCATCAGTTACAGTTACTCCTGTTGAACTCAAAACGGAATAATTAGCTGCACCAAAAATAGAAATGAAGTCAATTATATGATTCGGAAAACCATATAATTGTTGGTAATTAACATTGTCTAAAAACTGCAAATAACCATACAATTGTGTGTTAAGTGCAAAATTTTGTCCTTTTGTTTCCTGAGGCAACTCACTTAAATTAGCCAATACAAGTATTTGATCCGCAATAGTATTACTCGTCATGTTCAAAGACTTCTTAACTGCCCCATAAGCATCCGCATAGGCTAAGATGTTTTTTTCCGGATCACTTATAATTTCTGTTGTTTTATATCCTGATAAATTTGAAACGAATACCAGATTATTTCTAAAATAATCTTGCCCATCAAGCGTCAAGCCCATTACACCATAGGTATTAGGTATACCGCTGCAACTTTCTGATTGTAAAGAGGCATGTTGAATATGCTCAAAATGGGTATTGCAAAATGCCACCGCTTCTAAAATCCCTTTCGGAATTTCAGGATGATTCTGATAGGCTTTATTAAAGGATTGTGTATAGTTATTTAAAACAACTATATCAGCATAATTGCTTTGTCCGAAGCAATAGCAGGTAGATAATAAAAATGCAAATGCAATAACAAGTAATGATTTTTTCATCCTTTATTTTTGTTAAATGGTTAATTGATTAGTAAAGATAATTATTCTAATTTATTTAAGCAATTAAAGTATTCAGGTACAATGCGCTAAAGTATTATAACAATATGATGATTAGCTATAAAGACATACATGAAAAGAGTAAAAAAATTGCATCCAATATTGATGACTCAATTATTCAGTACACACTACTTTCAGGTTAAACATTTTACTTTCTGCCATAACCTGAACAAAATAGATCCCTTGCGAAACAATGCCGGTATTATCAAGAGGAAGATTTATAGTAAACTCCCCTGTATTGTTGCTTGTGTAAGCAAAATAAACTTGTTCGCCCAATAAATTCAGAATTGTAATTTTTAATGGAATGTAAAGTAGATTAAATTTCAGCGTAAAAGCTCCATTGTTGGGATTAGGATAAACCAACAGTGCATCAAGCTCTTCAACAACAATAGACTGAGTTTTAAGATCCGTAGAAATAATTATTAGGGTAGCCGATGATGATGTACACCCATTCCCATCAGTAACAGTTACACGATAATTACCTACCTGAGTAATTGTAAGATCTTGCTGAATTTCCCCAATTAAGATATTATCATTAAAATACCATTGATTACCCGTTGTGTAATTTGAGGTTAAAATAGTTCCATTTTGAGTAATTATAGGCTGTGCAGGTAAAGGATTAACAGTTACTGCAGTTACAATCGAGTTGGCCAAACAGCCATTCCCATCCGTAATAGTTACCGAATAATTATCTGAGCTTGTTACATTTATAGATTGAGTACTTGCCCCGTTACTCCATAAATAGGTACTGTATCCCACACCAGCATCTAAGTTTAAATTTCCTCCCTGACAAAAAGTTAAGGCTCCACTCGGAATAATCAGGGGTGCTGCAGGTAAAGGGTAAACTGTAACTGTTGTTAAAGCCGAACTTGCCAAACATCCATTACCGATACTAATTGTTACTGAATAACTATCAGAGCTGGTAACATTAATAGTTTGAGTGGTTGCCCCATTACTCCATGAATAGGTAGTGTATCCTGCTCCTGCATCCAGCGTAACGTTTCCTCCCTGGCAAAAAGAAGTTGTCCCGCTTGCTGTAATTATCGGTGCAGGCAAGGCTGCAGGTACTGTAAAACTATTTCCGCTCGTGTGAGTAGTGCCATTCCATATCCGCCAGTAATATGTTACGTTTGGTTGAAATGACAGTGAACCCGGGGTACATGGAGCAAAGCCTATATCACATGCAAAACCGGATGGACCGGTGGTGGTTGTTAAATTTGAAACACTTTTATTATAATAAAAGCTAAAGTTAGGATCAGAAGAAACATCTACCATCCAAACGCTTCCTGAGTTTGACCAGTTAAAAGCTACATCACCGAAACAGCCCATAAAAACCTGGAGATTTGTTGGAATGATACAAGGCTGAAAAACAAAACTATTTCCATTTACATGGGAAGTGCCGTTCCATATCCGCCAGTAATAGGTGGTGTTAGGGAGGAAAGTAATGGAAGGAGAAAATCCGGAAGGAGCAGTTGTTGAAGTAAGGTTACTTACATCTTTATTTGAAAAGGTAGAATAATTTGGATCGGTGGAAACATCTATAAACCAACCATTTCCTGAATTTGTCCAGTTAAAATTTAAGTTACCTAAACAATCCGCTGTAACCTGCATATTGGTTGGAGAAACACAGATAAAACTATTTCCACTTGTATGGGAAGTACCGCTCCATATTCGCCAATAATAAGTAACGTTAGGAAGAAAAGTTATGGAAGGTGAAAATCCCGTGGGAGCAGTTACTGAAGTTAGATTACTTATATCCTTATTTGAAAAAACACCAAAATTAGGATCACTGGAAACATCTATAGACCAGGCCGATCCGGAATTTGTCCAATTGAAATTTACACTACCTAAACAGTCAGGGGTAGCCAGAAGATTTGTTGGAAAGGCACTACCGGGACAGTTTACCTGGTTTTTAAATGCAGCGAAAGAAAGTTTCTGATCGGAAGGTGCAAAACTTCCAAATTCATAAAGCCCCCAGCTAGCACCCGGCCAATCGGTTAAGCTAAAAAATATTGCTAAAGCAATTCGCGAATCATTTTTCAATAAATTAAAACCGGTGGTTAAATTATCAGCTTGCCCTTGATATCCCACAGCATTCGATTCCCATCCAAATTCCGAAACCCATATTTTTTTTGAATTAGACCCTTCATAACTTACAATACTGTTCCAGAAAGCATTGATATTAGCATTCATTCCCGGAACAACTACCGCAGGATCAGAATCGCTTTGAGTGGTATAGATATGCATTCCGTAACCATCCAATGGATAAGTGCCTTTATTAGCAAGTATCCATGTCCAGTCAAAATCGCTGATTCCATAACTGTATGTTGATCCGATGTATGAAGCACCATTATCAGAAGCATGTGTAAATATAGGACCTGACACTAATTTAACCTGCCATGTAGGATCTGAATCATGTCCGTTATAGTACTTTGTTTCCATGTAAACTTCCTGCAAAATTTTCGCAAACCATTTGGGATGAACTATTGCCGAGCCATTACTCCAGTTGTTTGGCTCATTGTACGACTCGTAAGTGGTCACCCGGGTTCTGAAATGACCAACAATATCTACAAAATTGGTTACGTATTCTGATATCCATGCATCTGTGGCAACTTGGTTTGTACTAGTTGCTAATTGCAGCACAGCACCGGGATTGGAGGATGCCTGATCACTTATTAAGCCATATACCTGAACACCTTGATTTGTAAAACCATCAACAATTTCATCATACGTTTGTTTCCATGTTTTTCCACTGTGTAGTGTTTGGTCGGAAGGTGATGACCATGGTCCCAAAATAAAATTCAAACGTACCCAGGGAGTGCATGTTGTACCCACAACAGCAAATGTTGCATTCGCTTGTATTGCCCCTGTAGCCGGGTCAATGGGTTGATTACAATCAAGTCCTATGCCTGTTTGCGAGAATGTTTTGAGTATAGAGAAACAAATAAAACAGATTATAAAAGTAATTTTTTTCATCTTATGGGTGGTATAACCATTAATACAATTCTTGTTGAGCAAACTGACGAACGTATATTATGTATCTACAAAAAATGTTTAAACATTTATTACTGCTGAATTATGAAAAAACTCAAACGGTTATCATCAGTATTGGAAAATGGATACCAATGAACCGGTGTAAAGCGCACTTTAATCCCAGCTATAGACAGCAATTCTTGTTTTGTAAAGATATTGAAATACATGAAATTAACAAATTAAATCCCGGGTTTATTTTATGTTCATTAAATTTTCATTAAAACCTCATTCCAACCTTTATTTATAGAAAATTTGTTACAAAATAATAAACTTAACTGACTATTTTTTTTGTCTTTGATTAAAGCATGTTGAACGAAAATCGAAAATAAAGGGTTAAAAGCCGGCATACTTTTAACAAATATTTTAAAATAAAACAGCATGAGAAAATTGAGAAATGTATTCGCTGGAATCGCTTTTCTTGCAATGCACACAAATATACAAGCACAGCAATGGGACTGGGCTAGCCAGGTGGGGAAAGATTTTGTATCTGATTCTTATGAGCCACAGGTGAGAACAAATAGTGCCGGTGATCTTTTTACTTCAGGAACATTTCAGAATTTTGCAAAGATCGGTGATACCATTTTTTATATTGATTCTTCTTTTTATCTATACAGGGGCAATTATGTCGCGCGATTGAATAATTCCAATCAATTGATATGGACTCAATTCATTGGGGGACAGAATACCGCGTTGGCCGATTTGTCAATAGACCTAAACAATACCACCTATGTTGTTGGTATTTTTGCAAACGACCTGATACTTTCCGATACAACACTTACCAACGGAGGAGATTACGAAAGTTTTATTGCTGCTTTTGATCCACAAGGACACAGAAAATGGATAAAGAGATATCCCACTATTATAAGTAAAATTGTGAATGACGGGAACAATAATCTAATTTATACTTATTCCACACCTTTTTCAACTGTCCCTGTTTTGGGAATAAGCAAAATTTCACCTTCAGGAAATGAAATATGGTCAAAGACCTATTCAAGTTCGGCCGCCAGTATTAAAGGTTTAAAATACGATTCAAATAATAACATATACTTAGCTGCCACCTTTGATGGCAACGAGTTTAAAATAGGTACCACCTTTTATTATCAGGGTACCGCCTATCCTTCCAGCAGTTGCTTGATTAAATTAAATGCTACGGGGCTGATCCAAAATGTTGAAATTATTCGTGGTGCATCCCTCCTGGATTTTGGTATGGATGCTCAGGACAATATTTATACATTGGGTACGTACAACAAATCGATGAAGATACGGCAATTCAGTTTTTCAGTTCCTGAAACGTGTTTGCCACCTGTCAATTGCGAAGAATTTTTTATTGCAAAACTGAATACCCAGGGAAGCGCTTCATGGGCACGCA
>JAZKBX010000044.1:3750-5258 GCA_040388455.1 Bacteroidota bacterium | reverse complement strand
TTAAAATGCGTGTTGCCTTGGCAATTTAACGATCAATATGGTTTAGTTAAGCACAATTTCGTAAATTCGTGTCAATCGTAACCAATTATCCCGCAACACATAAAAAATAAAAAAAAATTTGTGATGCAACCAAATAATGCAATTTTGCATCTTCTACACAGCAAGCAAAAATGACTGATGAGCAAATAGTAAAAGGGTGCATCGAAAAAAATGCAATTGCCCAAAAGTATTTATACGATAAGTTTGCCCGAAAAATGATGGGGGTTTGCTTACGTTATTGTGATAGTCAGGAGGAGGGCGAAGATGTGCTTCAAATGGGTTTTATCACTGTTTTTGAACACTTGCAATCGTTTAAAGGAACAGGGTCATTTGAAGGGTGGATCAGAAAAATAATGGTAAATACTGCCCTTACCAATATTAGAAAAAATAAAAAATTCAAACAAAATGTAGCCATGGATAGCGTAGAATTTATGCTGCCATCTACGAATCATATTGCAGAAAATTTTGCAGCCAACGACCTGTTAAAAATTATACAAACATTACCAACAGGATTCAGAACTGTTTTTAATTTATATGCCATAGAAGGGTATTCTCATAAGGAAATTGGAGATCTTTTAAATATTTCGGAAGGAACATCAAAATCACAATATTCCAGAGCAAAGGCCCATTTACAAAAAATAATACCAAACAGATAGAGAGGGAGAGAACATGAAAAAAGACGATATAGACGATCTATTTAAAAAATCATTCGAAAACTACGAAGCTGAGGTTAATCCAAGTGTTTGGAAGAACATTCGGATAGGCCTTAAATGGGGCGGCTTGGCTCTTTTATTCAATACGCTTTTGCATAAAATTGGCTTCGGTACTATTATTGCAATTCTTTCATCGGCAGTAATAATCAGCACGGTTGCGATCTTAAACAAAAAAAATAAATCGGATGATGTAACGCAGAACACCAAAATTGAAACACAATTACCACCCCCAATTATTGAAAAACCGGCTTCTGTTTTGGATACCACTCAGGAACAAAAGTTAGAAAACGGGAAACCTCTTTCGGAAGGGAACAGTAATAACACACAGAAAACAGCAGCAGCAACAAATACAATTGTTGAATCATCAAAAAAGGACAATAAAAAAATAGAGTCGGTCATAAATAAATTCTCTAAAGAGCCTATCGCCTCTATATCGGCAAGCCCTGTTGGAGGAACCGCACCACTGATCGTGGACCTTTCGAATACAGGGTCGGGTAAAACAAATAAGTGGACCTACAGCGATGGTAAAAAAGATAAATCCACATCAAATCCTGTTCATGTATTTGAAACACCGGGTATTTATTCCGTTATCCTTACTTCCACAAACGACAAAGGAGAAACAGCCACAGACAGCATTAAGGTGGAGGTTACAGGCAATTCGTCCATATCATCCATTCCAAAAGATTTTTCTCCAAATGGTGATGGTGTATTGGATGTATTTGTTTTTCAAACGAAGAACATTGCTAAAATGAATGC
>JAZKBX010000044.1:0-3650 GCA_040388455.1 Bacteroidota bacterium | reverse complement strand
TTTTTCTAACGTATGAATTCATTTCCCGATGTGAATTATAGTTTAATGTCCTCAACTATTTTGTTTATTGGTACATTCGCTCTCCTCAATTAATTAGATTTGTAGCGTATGATAAAAAAAATATTCTCCTTCATTCTTGTAATTATTAGCTTGCTTCCAAATAATGCAATTGCCCAAGGAACGGACTGCGCTACTTCAACTCCTTTTTGTACGGCTTCAGGAGTCGCAACTTTCCCGGCACAGCAAAACACACAAGCTCCCATAGGCCCCAACTATGGCTGTTTGGGTTCTCAGCCAAATCCTGCATGGTTTTATTTACAAATTGCAACAGCCGGTAACATTGTATTAGACATGAATAACTCCGCAGTTGTTGATATTGATTTTATCTGTTGGGGACCATTCACAACCCCTGCCGCAGGCTGTTCCTCCGGATTAACAGGTGTAGAAGTGGCTTGTAGCTATGCGTCAGATCCAAACGAAACTTGCAACATACCGAACGCTTTGGTTGGACAAGTTTATATTTTATTAATAACCAATTATTCCAATCAGCCCACCATGATAAATCTCGAACAAACCGGGGGGACAGGAGCGACAAATTGTGGTATTTTGTGTGGAATGACTGCCTTAACCGCTGTTCCGGATGTTTGTGCAAGCGCTAACAACATTTTTAATGTGTCCGGAACCGTAACGTACACGAGTCCACCGGCAACCGGAATATTAACGATTTCAAATAGTTGTTCTGGTGCCACGCAAGTAATTAATGCGCCATTTAATCCAACATCTACTAGTTATACACTAACAGGTCTTCCTGCTAATGGAGATACTTGCATTGTAACTGCACAGTTTTCAGCAACTGACCCTAATTGTAAACTTACTCAAAACTTTACAGCACCTCATCATGTGGGGTTTTCTTTTTCTTCTGTGACCAATGTGCTTTGCTTTGGAAATACTACAGGAAGTGCCACTATTAATGTTTTAGATGGAGTCCCTCCCTACACTTATTCATGGAGCCCCTCAGCACAGACTGATTCGACAGCCACAGGACTTGCTGCAGGAACCTATACGGTTGTTGTAACTGATAGTATTGGCTGTGCATATCCCAACAACATAGCTATCACAACAGCTCCTCAACTCACTAACACTTTCACTTCTGTTACAAACGTGAGTTGCCTTGGAGACAATAACGGCAGTGCAACTGCGAGCGTTTCCGGGGGAATACCGGTATACACTTATTTATGGAGTAACTCGCAAACTTCACAAGCCGCTACAAACCTCGTAGCAGGAACCTATTCCCTAACCATAACAGATTCTGCAGGTTGCTCGCATCTGGATTCGGTAACTATAACGTCACCATTACTACTCAGTCATTCTTTCTTACCTTTCACCAACGTGAGTTGTGCGGGAGGGAATAACGGCAGCGCCACTATTAATGTTTCCGGAGGAACGGGTCCTTATAGCTACTTGTGGAGCAACTCGCAAACCACACAAGCTGCAACAGGACTTGCAGCTGCAAGCTATACAATTGTTGTTACTGATGCCCACTCTTGTTCTTTTACAGATTCAGTTACAATAACGGCTCCTCTTCCTTTAATACATTCTTTTTCAGGGATTGCAAATATTGATTGTTTTGGTAACCCTGTAGGCGCAGCAACGGTGGATCCTTCAGGAGGAACACCTCCTTATGCTTATTCATGGAACAGCATTCCGGTTCAAACTACTCAAACCGCATCAACTCTTTATGGAGGTGTTTTTAAAGTAACTGTTACTGATTCCCTTGGATGTTCATTTATTGATTCTGTTTTTATTACTACGCCTACCGGACTTGGTGTTTTTTCTCCGTTAATTACAAATGTGCATTGTTTTGGGGACAGCAGCGGTGCAGCTACCATAACGCCTTTTGGCGGAACTCCGGGATATACTTACCTGTGGAGCCCGGGTGGTCAGACGGATTCAATAGTATCAGGGCTTCCGGCAGGAATTGATACAATTAGAATCACTGACAGCTTTGGATGTTTAATTAAAACGTACGTTCAGATCACAGAACCAACTTTACTTGCTTCCACATCAAGCCAGTTAAATATTCTTTGCTTTGGCGACAGCTCAGGTACTGCCGGAGTTGCGGTAACAGGCGGAAGTACACCATATACTTATTCATGGACCCCTTCTATTGGAACAACAGCAGTTGTTCTGGGTTTACCGGCCGGTAATTATTCATTGCTGATCACCGACTCACTGGGATGTACACTTTCTCCTTCATTCACCCTAACACAACCTGCAAGTCCTCTTTCGGTACTAAGTTCTTTTGTGGATGTTTTATGCAATCCTGACAGCACCGGGTCTGCTGCAATTGTTGTATCCGGTGGCACTCCGGGCTATTCATATTTGTGGAGCAACGGACAAACGGATTCAACAATTTCATCTATTCCGGCAGGAAATTATACTGTTATGATCACCGATTCGGCAGGCTGCCAGGATAGTTCGGCAATAACAATTAGTGAACCTCCATTACTTACATTCACCTCCAGCCAGATAAATGTTCTTTGTTTTGGCGACAGTTCCGGAACAGCATCAGTATCGGTATCGGGCGGAACTCTTCCCTATACCTATTTGTGGAACCCCATCGCTACCGACACAGCAACCCTCACCGGTTTACCTGCTGGAATCGATTCTATTTTGATCACAGATGCTCATGGATGCCAGTTATCTTCTTCATTCATAATCACACAGCCGGCTCTTCCCCTTTCCCTGGCAAATACTTTTGTAAATGTTTTATGTAATCCCGACAGTACAGGGTCGGCATCAGCTATTGTAACAGGAGGCACTTCGGGGTATAATTATTTATGGAGCAACGGACAAACTACCTCAAGCATTTCAGCCCTTCCGGCAGGAAATTATTCCCTGATGGTTACAGATACTAACGGTTGTTTGGATAGTTCTATAATAATAATTACTCAACCGCCACCATTCACAGCCACCATTACAGCTGACACAAGCATTTGCAAAGGGATGAGTATAACGGATGATGTTTTTGCTGCCGGAGGTGTTCCGGTTTATTCTTACTTATGGCTGCCCGGAGGTACAACTTCAGCTTCAATTACGAGTACTCCAATAGCAACTACTACTTACACTGTTCAGGTTTCGGATGCCAATGGTTGCTCACCGGGTTTGCTGAATACAACAGTAACTGTGGTTCCTATTCCTGTTGCAGCTATTTCTGTTACGCCCAGTACCGTAGTTTTTTTCCCTCAAACAATTTGCTTCACTGCCGATAGCATCAATACAAGCTCGATGTTATGGAACTTTGGAGATAACTCAATAGATTCCGTAAATTCCGTATGTCATTCTTTTCCCGGGGGAGGAACGTATTGTGTAACTCTTCTGGAAACAAACACTATTGGTTGCCGCGATTCAGCAGAGGTATGTGTTGTGGAGGTTGAGGTACTTATTCCGAATGTATTCTCTCCAAATGGTGATGGTTTGAACGATATGTTTTTCATAGATATGGAGGTGGATGGAATAACCTATTATAAATGTGAGATCTACGACCGCTGGGGACTTAAAATGGATGAACTTGTGAGGACGAAGCAAGGCTGGTCGGGACACACAACCGCAGGATTAACGGCCTCTGAAGGGACTTATTACTTTGTGCT
>JAZKBX010000043.1:0-4328 GCA_040388455.1 Bacteroidota bacterium | reverse complement strand
TATTTATTTTTTTCAAATTTGTTTCCAAGGCAGTGAAAAATTCAGGCTGTCCAACTATAATGGTATCCACGTTTTTTAATCCCAAACCAGCCATTATTTCAGGCCACTGGATAGAAGGCGTTAATTTGTTCACTTCAGAAATGGACATTTTATTGTAATTTTTATAGGGATCACGCAAGTCTTCCATTTTTCTGCTGGCTTTAGCAATAGCTGTTTCCAGCTTAATTATACTTTCACTATTTGTTGCAGCCGTTTTTTCATCAGAACCGATTAACCCGAACATTGATTTTATATGTTTCGCATACTCAATGCGAATATCACTTGTACGGGAATCAGTATTAAAATAATAATCGCGTTCGGGCAAACCTAAATTGCCCTGTGCAATGTAAACAGCATTTGTGGAGCTGTTTTTTTCATCGGGGGCAACTCCAAATGCAAACATAGACGATACATCAAGTGTTTGCAGTTGAGCAACTGCTCCAAGTAATTCGGGAATGTTTTTTACAGCGTCAATTTTAATGAATTCTTCATTCAGTCCGGAATAGCCAGCCTTTTCAATGTTTACCGTATCCATTCCGGTAAAATAAAAATCACCGATTTTTTGTTTGTTGCTACCCTTTTTTGATTGAGTATCAGCAACTGACGATTCGCATATCTTGCGGATCGATTCATTGACGGTATCCTGAATGGTTCGGAAAATTCCATTGCTTTTTTCTGATGAAGGAATTGGATTTTGTTTAAACCAATTATTGTTTGCAAACAAAAAGAAATTTTGACCCGGAGTAAAAGACGAATCAATATGTTCTGCAATAGGATCAGATAGATCACCTGGGGCTTCTGATTTTTTTGTGGAGTTGTTGCAGGCAAAGAGAAGAATTGCCGGTGTTGTAAGTAGGAATAGGATTTTTTTCATTTGTTTCGTTTTTACCTCACCCCCTTCCCCTCTCCAATCAGAGAGGGGTGCCCGAAGGGTGGGGTGAGGTATTATTTTGTTAATTGTTTAAACACATCTTCTAACCGTTGTTCTTCTTTGTGAAGTGTTAGTACAGCCATTCCGTTTTTTACAGCAAATTGAAAAATATCAGTACGGATATCTTTTTCTGTTCGTGCTTCAATTTGCCAGGTGTTTCCTTTCATATTTTTAGCATCGAATATTCCTTCAATGTTTTTCAATGCGATCAATGATGTTTCTTTATCAAACTCCACGGTGATAAATTGTGTGTTGTTTGATTGTGAATTTTGTAAAACGGAAGTAATATCATTTGCAACAATTTTTCCATTGTTTACAATAATTACGCGATTACAAACCGCTTCTACTTCCTGCATGATATGTGTGGAAAGAAGTATAGTTTTTTGTTTTCCTATTTCAATGATAAGATTTCGTATTTCCTCTAACTGATTGGGATCTAAACCGGTTGTAGGTTCATCCAATATTAATACTTTAGGGTCATGAATTAAGGCTTGTGCAAGCCCTACCCGCTGGCGGTAGCCTTTTGAAAGTGCACCTATCTTCTTTTTTTGTTCAATCTGCAAGCCGGTCATTTCAATCATTTCGGAAATACGTGATTTTACATTTTTTAAATGATGTAAACCCGAAATAAATTCGAGATATTCTTTTACATACATATCCAGGTAAAGTGGATTGTGCTCCGGAAGATAACCTACATTTTTACGTACTTCCAGACTATTTTCTGCTACATCATAACCACAAACAGAAGCTTCGCCCGAGGTTTGCGGAATAAAACAGGTTAAAATTTTCATCATGGTAGATTTCCCGGCACCGTTAGGGCCTAGAAAACCAACAACTTCACCTGTATGTACCTCAAAAGATACATTATCCAGTGCTCGTTGATCACCATACGTTTTTGTTATGTTGCTTACTATTATTGACATGGTTACGGATAACGAATTATTACGAATTTAGGAAATGATGTTTACCAATCGCTTAGTTCCAATTGCCAACTGTTAAATTGCCGACTGCAAAATTGCTTAATTGTTCAATTATACATACAAAGCTAATTCTTTTTAATAAATTTGATGTTGTAAAAATCGTTAAAAAATCCTTTTCCTTCCGATTGAATGAATTTGTTTCTTCGGCATGAATAATAAGGGGATAAGGAGAAATGAAATGAAAGGTGTAGTAATTAAATCAACCGGCAGTTGGTATACTGTTTTAGACGATATCGGAGCCATAGTGGAATGCGGCATCAAAGGGAAGTTTCGTATCCAGGGTATTAAAACTACTAATCCTATTGCTGTTGGTGATAAGGTAGAGTTTGAAATGGAAAATGATGGACGCGGTGTTATTCATGCGATAGGAGACCGCAAAAATTACATCATCCGTAAATCCATTAATTTATCCAAACAATCGCATATTATTGCTGCAAATATGGATCAGGCATTTCTGATCGTAACACTTGCTTTTCCGCGCACATCAGCCGGTTTTATTGATAGGTTCTTGTTAACTGCAGAAGCCTACCACATTCCAACAAGTATTATTTTTAATAAGATCGATCTGTTTGAAAAGGATGCTAAAATGATGAATGAATTGGATGAATTTATAGGTGTTTATCAGAAGATCGGGTACCCGTGTTATAAAGTTTCGGCAACAGAAAAAACGGATATTGATTTGCTGAAAGAATTAACAAAAGATAAGATCACATTGGTATCAGGGCATTCCGGAGTAGGTAAATCCACATTAGTAAATGCGATGGATTTTAATCTGGATTTAACAGTTGGTGAAATTTCAGATGTCCATTTTAAAGGAAAACACACTACCACTTTTGCTGAGATGCACCCACTGGCTTATGGTGGATTTATAATTGATACACCGGGCATAAAAGAATTAGGTTTGGTAAATATGTCGAAGGAAGAAATTTCAAATTATTTTCCGGAAATGCGTGCTTTAAAAAATCAGTGTAAGTTTAATAATTGTGTGCACGTAAATGAGCCTAAATGTGCCGTTATTGAGGCGGTTGAGCAAGGCAGAATAGCGCAGTCGAGATACAATAGTTATATTGGAATTATGAACGGTGAAGAGTTAGATACTCCACATTAATACCTTCTCTCAGAAACGATACTTATGAAAGTTGTTATTCAACGTGTTGCTAAAAGTTCTGTTACCATCGATGGGAAATTAAAAAGTTCCATTGGCAAAGGACTGCTTGTTTTAGTGGGTATTGAAGATGCCGATACCATAGAAGATATCACCTGGTTGAGTTCAAAAATTATTAATCTTCGGATCTTTAATGATGAAAGTGAGGTAATGAATTTATCTTTAAAAGATATAGATGCAGAGCTGCTTCTTATTTCTCAATTCACATTACAGGCTTCAACAAAAAAAGGAAACCGACCATCTTACCTCAAAGCATCCAAACCGGAAATTGCAATTCCTCTTTATGAAAAAATGATCGATCAGTTGGAAATTGATTTAGGTAAACCAATACAAACAGGGCAGTTTGGAACCGATATGAAAGTTGAATTGTTGAATGACGGACCGGTGACCATTGTGATTGATACAAAAAACAGGGAGTAAATAGTGTCTGTCTTCAGAGTGCTGCCTCTGCTGTGTCATCCCGAGCGATAGCCGAGGGATCTTTTTATTGATTACCGGTAAATTTGATTAATGGAAATGAATATTAAAAAGTATCAAACAATGCGCGTCATTTTACTCTTAACAGCTTCATATTCTTCTTCATTTATTTTTACCCAATTTTTTTCATAATCAAAAGTTAGATCATAAATATAATTTCGGTCCGGTAAAATGGCAACTTTAAATTGCTGAATACTTAATTTACTTCCCATCACTTGAATTTCTTCCCATTCGTCTTTAGAAATGATCTTAAAGTAGGTGCGTTCATGAGGGTATTTTCGATATTGCGGATAGGTGATCGTTGGTTGCATAGTGTAAAGATAATAGGAATTAGGTATTCAATTTTTTTGATTCATTCCCTCCATCAAATTCTCGACTCCGCTTGAAATAACCGCTCGCGTTGTTATTTCGAGCGGAGTCGAGAAAGAGCGTGGGTCTATAAGGGACTAAGTTACTCCCGGCTTATGGTTTTTTTAGTATTCCAAATTCCTTCGCTGTTTGGTAAGTGGAGTGAAAATTTTTATTAACGCCAAACATCCCTGTTTGTCCTCCTTCATTTTCTTTTTTGCCCGGCTTTATCATTAACCGATGGCCAAGATCATTTACCTCATAAAATATAACGGTTGTTCTCCCCATAGTGTCTGAATACTCAGTTCTGGTAATATCTTTTATTCCCATAAATGAGTGTTCTGTTTTATCTGGAATAGTATCAGATTTATTTATTCCTGTCCATTGG
>JAZKBX010000042.1:0-13153 GCA_040388455.1 Bacteroidota bacterium | reverse complement strand
ATTCCAACATTTAAACCGGCCTGAAATATATGATTATTAAAATCATATTGAATGAAAGCAAAAGCGCCAACAGGCACCTGAGTGTATGTTTTCCCTTTCCGATCTTCGATAGAGGTCATCATAAAACCATCGCCTGTAAATTTGATCAGGCTTAAACCTCCACCGTTGGAACTGCTGTTAAACTGGACCTCTAAAGCTACATCCGCGTTAAACGAATCTTCCTTACCGGCCATACCAATGGTAACTCCTGCTTTAAAACCAAGGCCAATGTTTGGATCCGGAATGTAATTAGGCGGTGCTGTTGAATTAAACGCTGAAGTATATAAGTTGGCTGTATTCCCTGCCGGTTGGCTCATGTGATAATATAAACCGCCCATAAAGCGATACAGTGCCACTCCACTTGAAATGATAATAGGTGTTGGTAAAGCGACCATTCCATCTACATAAAAATATTTGTAATTAGATTTTGCACCAAAAATAACATTGATGTCCACTTCCAGGTTTAAACTTGGCAAACCTAAATTTATTCCTCCTGAAAACCCATCCCCATATATAGGGTCATTTTCCCTGAAAATTACATAGCCATCTAAGGTGAAAGCTTGTGTTTGAATATTCAAACTTATATCCTCAATTTTTACACGGTCAAATTTCCATGAAGGACTGCCGCTGCCGGGAATAAACTTTGTAATTACCCTAAAACCTGCAACCGCTGAAAATCCCTGATCAGAAGCACTCATAAAATTTAAGCCCACCTGAAAATAAATATTCGGGCTTATGGGGTTAATAACAACTTGTATCTGATTGATAGTAATTGGAAATTGTCCCACTTTATTTTGATTGGGCTGAGCAGAAGTAAATCCAAATGTGCCGGATTGTATATAAGGCGCTGAATTAGTTATCACTACATTTTGAAAATCAAGTTTCCCTGTATTTGCTGCACTTGCATTTAATTTTATCTGGCCTGTTAAATCTGCTTTGGGATAAAATTTCCCATTGGTTTTGTTTACTATTAACTGGGAGGAAGGATAAATATCAATGGAGGCCGAAAACACATTTGCCTGCATGTTATTCTGAGCATTGGCTATGAATTGATAGTCCATTTCATTGGTGGTAATATTTTCCTGCATGCTTGCATGGTAAACCAAAGCATTATTCTCAAAAAGTGGCATTTTTAAAGTGCCTCCAATGCTCCCACCATTCAGGTGATTTTGTGCGATGCTAACACTTAACTGGTCAACGGAAAATTGCCAACTGCCCATATCTGAATTACCTAATGCAAGTACATTTGTGGCACTAAACAGTCCTGAAATACCTGAATTATCTATCACTAAATTATTTGCGGAAATTGTTGTCCGTCCTTGATTTTTTTTAGATAATTCTTTTGGTAGTTTAACAGTAAATTGCTTTAAATAAAAGCCTTGCCATTGATTAATGTCCGGAGAACTTTGTTGATAACCTGTGGGGAAAACCATGTTGGGAGCGTTTGCCATTTCGCTTAAATCTACTGTGGCATCCAGTACTGTGAAACTAACATCTTTAAGTCCTTTTAAAGTAAAAGGAGTGATACTTACCTGGGTAATAAAATTATGAATATCGGTGGTATGAATTTCAAAGGAAGCAATCACCTTGTCGTTTTGTAGAGATGATGATGAGTCTGGGACCAAAAAGCTATCTGAAAACTCAAAATAACCTTTTAAATTAACGGTTTTAAAACCATTGCAATCCCATTCCACATAATTAGTTCCATCGCTTTTTAAAATCATCATCACCTGCTGGTTGATACGGATATGATGTTCCGAAACCAACATAAGCCTGGAATTGGCTGTTGACATAACTCCTTTGGGGTTTATACCAATATTTTTTGCTGCAAATGCTATTCTATCCATTGCTCCCGGAAGATCAATTGCCATGTAAGCACTGCATAGTGCTTGGTTAGGAAAAAAACGGGCACTATCAATCGCAATTACATATTGTGTTCCGGCAATTGTTTTTACAATTCCCATCGGTAAAGAAGCCAAACCATCATCCGGAAAATTTCCGGCAAATCGGTTCTCGGACTCAACTTTATCACAAATGGACAAAACCTCATCGGTTAAAGGGTTGTTCTGGGGCGCAGTATTTTGCGCATAGAAATTACTACAAATGAATATTGCAAGTATAAGGAGGGGATTTTTATAGACGAGTCTACTTATTTTGCACATAATTGGGTTCAAATATATATATAATATCCAATATGTTATTATATAAATAAAAAAACATCCATTATGTTATTGATAAAGCCTTGAAATTCTATTGTCAACTTTTATCCAACTATGTTGAGATGGGAAAGTATGTTTCTTTTAGTTGTGAATTTTGTCTGCTCACAGGTGGGCAAAACAGAAGGTGATTTTTTTCTTTAAAGTGCTTGAACAAAATGTTTTTTTCTCGGCCAAATAATTTATTGTGTTTCTATTACGTGATAACTGTATGTGTGAGAAAGGAGTAATATAAAGGCAGAAGAAAAATTGATTGTAAATCCCGAAATGCTTGAGGTTACCCAGACATATGGCGTATCCGTAGCAGACACACTATTTGTAGGAGTAATAATTACTATTGGTGAGGTTGCATAATTCATATTAAAAGCAACAGTAACACTGCCAGTAATAGACGATGGTGTAAAAGAAACATTGCCTGCAACATCTGTTGCATTAGTCAAAATTTGGGCACTAGTATTAGTCGAACCTGTACCTGGTGCCGCTGTTTGTTGGCTTTGTAAATGTCCGTCTTTAATGGCGAGTCTTGCATTGGCAGCAGGTGTTGTGGTCCCAATACCCACATTACCATTAGTTAAAACAGACAAACGAGCTGAACCATTTGTTAATAAATGAAGGGAAGTGGTTGAGTTGATATCAAGTTGTGCGTTGGAATGTATATTAGCATTACTACCTGTAGAAACAAATTCAAGTTCATTACCTACTCGTGTCTGGATGGTTAAAGGTGAAGTTGGTGTCATTGTTCCAATACCAACATTACCACCACCATTAAAGATAGCATCATAATTAGTAGTTCCACCTGATACTGATGAAACATAGAGTCCTATATTAGCAGCATTCGTTCCAAGCCATGAGCCGTTGGATTTTAATTCCAATGCAGCTTTAGTAAAAGTTCCGGAAGCGGATGTCGCATTATTTGCAAACTTGGCTCCTGAATAATCCGCAGTTTTAGCCCCGGTTGCTATTGTTTGCAGTTGAGAGGTTGGAGTTGTTGTTCCAATACCAACATTGGTCCCTGTATCAAAAATACTGCTATTACCAAGTGTAAATCCATCAGGAGTAAATTTGGCCACATAATTAAGAGTTCCTCCAGGACCTGGAGCTGTTCCAGGCATAAGATTACCAGATGCGTCAGTCAAAACAACGCGAATACCTGTCCCTGTCAAGGTTTGAAAACGCACTCCGCCTGTGGTATGGAGCTGAGTGGAGGGAGCTGTTGTTCCAACCCCAACATTACCCAGATCAAAAATACCGGCATAATTATTTGTTGCACCTGACGCAGTAAAGTATCCTCCAACATTGGTTGTGCCAGCACCCGTATTAGAAACATAGGTACCATAATCAATTGAGCCGGCTGAACCTCCTGTATGAGATACATTTATACCGACAGAATTACTTCCGTTGGTAGTAACATATAAGGCATCAGCTGTACTTGCAGAATTTAATACTTGAAAAGCTCCAGCTCTTCCTGTACTTGTGTTTCTTCCATATATGGCGTTTCCTGTGCCATTCGTTTCTGCGTATAAGGCATCATTGATGTTGGCTCCATTGCTGATAGTAAATGTACCCGCTCTCCATGTACCGGTGTTAGTTGCAAAAATGGCATTTCCACTACCATTGCTTCTACCAACAAGGGTAGAGGAGGAGTTTGAAGCGTTAAAGTTTTCAAAAACTCCTAATGATCCTGTACCAAGAAGAGTTGAAGAAGTAAGTCCAATCACTGCGCCTACCGGAGTAATATGCAGTTTTGAAGTCGGTACACTAATTCCAATACCAACATTACTGGTATTATTATTATAAATATTATTACCCAATTGTGTCCATACACTATTAAAGGTGCTGCCGGATAGGGTTAATCCTGTGCCGGCAGTATATGCTGCGGATGAATCGTTTCGCCAAGCAGGAGCTCCTGAGCCATCTGTTTTCCAAACGGTGTTGAAGTTAGAGCCTCCGGCCGTGACAACCCCTGGGCTTGCTTGACTATTGGTGGCTACTGAAATAGCTGGTGTTGTACCATTTGTAGAAAAAATGGGTGTTATGCCGGTTACTGAAGTTACTGTTCCGGCAGTTGGTGTGGTCCAGGTTGGTGTTCCGGTTCCACCTGACGTAAGCACTTGCCCCGATGTACCTACAGTAGTGAAACCATAAGCTGTTCCAGTTGTGTTGGAGTAAGGTATAGAGCCAGCTGATCCAATGGTATTTGTGTTGGTACCTCCGTTTACAATAGGAAGCATTCCGGAGACTTTTGTAGTAAGATTAATGGAACTGTTAGTTATATCAGCATTTACAATTTGTCCCCAGGAAGGATTTCCGGTTGCATTACCATGCAGTACTGTGCTTGCTGTACCTTGATTTTGAAATAAAGGTGATGCAAGGGTAGGCACAAAATAAGCAGGAGTAGTGCTTGCACCAGTATTGTTCCCCCAAATGGTATAGGCAGCGGCATCTGAAAGGGTAAATGACAAGGCCGGTGCTATTGTTGCATTAGTAATAGTTGTGGTGAATAAAGGTGCTAAAGAGTCAGCACTAAAAGAAATAACGCTTCCTGTGTCGGGGATTACCCATGCAGCCAAACCTGTAGCATCGGATGTTAATACCTTATTGGTTCCGGGATTACCACCTGTAATTTTTATTTGCCCCGATAGATCAAGTTTTGCAGCAGGATCGGGACTGGAGGTTCCAATACCAACGTTCCCTTCAATAATTGCACCATTTGCCGGAGCAGCTGAAATCCCTGAATAAGCTGATCCTACAGAAACACCACCGGCTACATCCAATTTGCTGAGAGGGGTAGAGGTGCCAATACCGACATTTCCGGCCGATTTTACTATCATTTTTTCGGTATTATTCGTTTTTATTAACAGGTCCGCAGAATTAGTGGTTCCGATAAAATCTGTTGGGCTTGTTATATTATTGCCTGATATAGACCAATTACCATAAGAATGAAGTGAAGTTTTTGAATGCAAGGCGTAAGGAACGCTCATTAGCTGAGTTAAGCCCATAGAAGTATAACTGCTCCCACCAACAGTAGCTATCTCTACTTCTAAAAATTTATCACCGAGAGCCCAAATTATATTTTGAAAATCGGTGCTGTTAACACTTCCAATAACTAAGGTAAATAAGCCATAACGGTTTGTGGTAACCGGACTATGTGTTTCTGTAAAAAGGCTGGTTCCTGTTCCTGAATTATCAGGCCAGATGGTGAATCTTACCACAAGGTTGAGGCTGCTGCTTATTGGCTTGCCGGCTGTATCACGAGCCACAGCCTGGTAATTTATACCTTCAGGCGGAGCATATACTTGAGCAAAGGATGTTATATTGATTAGCAGAAATATGAATGTGCTAATTGAAAAGAATAGTTTTTTCATAATTTTATTCCATATTAGGACTTTGTAGGAAAAATTAATAAAATGCTCATAATGATGAGCTTTTTATCGTAAAAAAGAAAACTGTTATCTAAACACTTGTTTTATCCTATTTTAAGTCATTCTGAACCAGTTTCGAAAGCTCATGAATGCTATATATCAGATATATTACTATTTTAATTCAAGTTAAAAATAGTAGAATAAGCCAAAAATAAGCAATTTTAAGTAATCTCTCCTAACTGTTTAAAAAATAGAAGTATTGTGAAAAATTTTACGAACCGTTAACAAGATAATACACGGGTACTTTTCATGCAGCACTTGCCTGCCCCGATGGCTATCGGTGGTTCCTGCATTTATGAAATCCATAATATTTCGGAATTACATTTTGACTACAAAAATTGAAATTTCAGGAAAAAAATAATCTATCGAAGGTTTCTTCTAAGGGAAGGCCAGGTGCTTAAGGGATTTTAACTCCAATAACCAAAATATCATCAACCTGATCAAGTTGTCCACGCCAATCCTCAATGGTTTTGTTAAGGATGATTTTTTGCTTTTCAATTGGCTCTTTGTTGATATCCATTAATAAAACACGGAAAGGGATCGCCATAAATTTTCTACCATAAGGTCCACCAAATTGATCGGCATATCCATCGGAGAAAATATAAACAGTATCTCCTCTTTCAAGTTGGAAGGTGTGGTTAGTGAATTTCTTTTTTTCTTCTCCTAAAAATAAACCAATGGGGAATTTATTAGCTTTTGTTTGAATTAATTGTCCATTACGGATAATGTACAAAGGGTTATAAGCTCCGGCATATTGTAATTCAAGGGTTTTAAAATCAATGGTACAAAATGAAATATCCATTCCATCTTTGGCTTGTCCTTCTTCATGTTCGTGACCACCATGGTGTAGCGTTTCACTTACTCCTTCATTTAAACTATCAAGTATTTGAGCTGGGGTAGAAAAAGTATTATTACTCACAACTTGTTTTAATATATTGTGCCCAACAATTGACATAAACGCTCCGGGAACTCCATGGCCTGTACAATCAACAGCGGCAAACATTGTTTTCCCATCTTTTTGACCTATCCAATAAAAATCCCCACTCACAATATCTTTTGGTTTATACAACACAAAGGAGTTTGGTAATAATTCTTTAACGAGACTATCAGGTGGCAATATAGCTTCCTGAATTCGTTTTGCATATTTTATACTGTCGGTAACATGCTTGTATAAAATTTCTAATTCCCCATTTTTTGCTTCAATTTCTTCTTTCTGGTGAACAACCTGTTCGGTACGTTCAATTACTTTAGCTTCAAGTACACGCTCATTTTCACGAAGATCTTCACGCATTTTTAACAGTGCGGCACCTAAAGTATCATCTCCACTTAATGGCCTGTAATCCGAATCGAAATTGCCCGACCCGACTTGTTTGGCAAACTGGGTTGTTCTGTCCATCCCATCTACTAAATCATTCAGGGCAAGTGACATTTCGCCAATTTCATCATTTCTGTCTTTAATACGATCGGGAGGTAAAATTCCTTTGCCCATCATTAGCAGTATTTTCTTTAACTGCTGAATTGGTTGAACAATGGATCTAATGGTAAACCCTGCTATCAAAATACCTCCTAAAAACAGTATGATCCCAAGGGTGATAACTATGGTGTTTAGGAAACTGAAAGATTGAAACATTTCAGTTGAATTTCTAGTTGCATTAGAGTTTTGTTCTTCAATAAGATCCTCTAATTTCTTTTTAATAAGAAGATGTTCTTCATAAGAATCCTCGAATAATTGAGATGCCATAAAAAAAGTAAGCATATCATTATACTCTTCAATGTCGTATAATGGCGTCATGATGCCATCCTGGTATTTTAGAAACATTTTATCTATTAATGAAAGTATAGCACGAATGGCATCTTGCTCTTCTGCATTCCATTTATGGGATAGTTCAAGTATTGTCACTTTCAGTTTGGGATAATCCTCATGGATTAGTTTTACCAGCGATTTTTTTTGAGGAATATCAGCTGTCTGAAGGGCGAGCCATTCGGTGCTGCCCAATCTTGAAAGGTTTAATAGATTGTCCAACTCTTTTAGAGCTGTAACAGAGGGGTTATAAATTTCGGTTACTTCACGCGTTTTTTCACGGCTACCATTTAAAGTAACATTAGTAAAGAAAAATGAAACAATGGTTAAAAAAACAATTACACCAAAACCAAGTGCTATTTTTTTCCCAATTGTAAACCTAAATTTCATATTATCCTAAATTCTAATTAAGAACAAAGAATCAAGAACAAAGAATCAAGATTGCTTTAGTTTTAAAATTAGCAACATCTTAACTCTTAACTCTTAACTCTAAATTATTTATTTCGGTTTTTTAATGTCTTCTAATTTTTGTTTGAAGATATTATATTTACTGTCTTCATGTAAAATATAGTAGATACCTGTTAAACCTATTATCGCATCTTCACGTTTTGGATCAAGATCGTGTGCTGTTTTCATGAAAGGTTCAGCTACTGTACCCAGTTTCTTAGTGTTTTCTTCAATAATATCCATCTTTGTTATATCTGTATCAATATCAAGTGATTTGATGATGTTTACTGCTTGATTATAGTATAACTTACCCATACCAACATTGGCTTGAATATTATTTGGTTCAATAGCTAAAATTTTATTGTAAATATTTTTAGCAAGGGTGAAAAATTTAAATACCACCGCACTGTCTTTGTTATCGTTTTCTAAAACTCCGTTATAAACAGATACCAGCGCAAAATCAAATTCCGTTTGGTTAGCTTGAAGACTTGCAGGGGATGGATCAACTATTTTAGCACACTCCTGAGATTTGTTGAAAAGTTCAATGGCAGTTCTATAATCAATAGGATCAAGGCTTTCGGCAGCATCATTATGGAATGTATTTGCAAAATATTTAACACCTCCGATATTATCGGTAAAATATTCT
Source organism: Bacteroidota bacterium (assembly GCA_040388455.1). Classification (GTDB taxonomy): domain Bacteria; phylum Bacteroidota; class Bacteroidia; order 2-12-FULL-35-15; family 2-12-FULL-35-15; genus 2-12-FULL-35-15. Next base: position 4,582 of record JAZKBX010000042.1, on the reverse strand, counting down.
TTGCCGGAATCCAGGGATAGTGATTTTTTAAATGAGTAAAGACCCTCTAAACGGGCTGGTGAACGTTTGTTGCCTTTTTCTCTTGTATTATAAATTGATTTGTAAACATAACCACGAACAAGCCATGCTTGCGCATCATTTACCGTTTCAGGGTGAATAACAGCAGCATCGATATTCGCTTTAGCGCTATCAAGTTTGTTTTTTTCTAAGAACGCATACGCAGCCTGGACTTTCTCCTGTTGCGCATTTGCAACTACTGCTGTTAAAAGCAGTAATCCCAAAATGAATGTTCTTATTATTGTTAACTTTTTCATTACTTTTTTAAGTATATACAAAAATTTAATTAACCGGTAGCGCCATACTCACCAAGGTGGAGGCTATCTTCAATTTATACTTTTCTATATTTGTTTTATTCAATTCTATTTTTTGTTTATTTTCTACGATCACAAAATTGATCCCTGATCCCTGCTTTGCCAAGCCGGGCTTATCAGTAACAATCAGGGTGCTCTTGCCCTTAACTTTACTTATTACTTCAGAAAGCTGTGTTGAATTATCGGTAAGAATATAAATTATATTAAATCTATCTGAATTATCAACTGAGGTAATGTTCTTAATTTGAATGGTTTGACTTCCAACTTTTTTGGTTTCAGCCATTTCAGACAGTTTATTCAGCAGAGCACTGTTGGAACCCAAAAAGCCGATCACAAAATTACCTTCCTTGTAATTGTCAGGCCACTCAATGTATTTAGTAAAGTTGTATATGTAGATGGCTTTAATTTTTGCGTTCGCCTCTTCCGCTGCATCGGGCATTACCACAATAGAGGAGGTGAAAAGTAGAAAAGAGAATAATATGAATAGGATTTTCTTCATTCAGCAAAAATGGCAAACAAATAGCGGGCCAGTTTTATTATGTATAGTTAGTATGCAAATATATAATATTTTAGTCACTAAACTAGGACTTACAATAATTTTCCTGCTGAAGTTACAATTAGATTTTAAACGTTATGAATAAGTTAAGAGGATAATTTTTTTTAAATTGAAATTATGATTGATTTTTCGGCCATCCAACTCGTTTTTGCGTATTTAAAGGGATTTAGTTGCTTAGGACCTCAAGAAAACATGCTTTTCTGTTCCATTACAGCACTCGGTAAAATTAGTTTTTATTCAAAATAACGTTAAAATTTATTTCGACAAAACTGTTTAATTTATAGACTAAAATTAGCCCCATTTTTCAGCCTTGGAGGCAAATGACGTGGCTAAAGACAAAAAAACATCCTGATTAGGATTTTTACCAAACAGCTAACAAAGGGATTAAGTTTAAAAGCACAGTCATGCTGAACTTATTTCAGCATCCTATGAGATTACGAAATAAGTTCGGAAGGGACTTTTTTCATGACTTTGTTGGTAGTTTGGTATTTGGCCGATTGAAGGGGGACCTGTTTTGTTATTACAGTATCAATTGCGATAAATGCCGTATGTGGCTGTTGTTCAGGCGGTAACGTTTGTGTTTTTTTGTTTTTTTTAGAGAGATCTTCAGAATTCTGAAAAGTTCTAAACTAATGAATAACGCTGTTATTTATATTGATCTAAAGCCAATAACAGACTAAAACTCCTGAAAAGCATTCAAACCATAGATAATACCCAAAAGTGCAAATAGTTAGTTTTTGAAGGTGAAAACTGATCTTTGGTTGATATTTATTAACCCTGGATCCCTTCCAAAGAAATTTCTTTAAAAGGACTACGAGGAATCCAATCAATGGTTTTAATTGAATCAATAAAAGGTTTGATAAGATGGTTAGAGAGAGGGTTGCGGTGGCGAATATAACACGTTAATTGATAAGCTTCGGCACCAACAGTGCTCTTGATTTCAGATGCTGTACGACCTAAGATCAGTTGTGGTAAATTGTTATCTATGGTTTCTCTTACATAATCATAAAGCATATTTTGGTATAGCTCCAGTTCTTTATTTACCTGATAATTAATCCCGATAAAATGAGCTTCAATAGATCCTTCAAGTAAAAAGGAAGTTCTGAAACCAATTAACTCTTCATTGTGGTAATAAGCAATGAAATTAAACTTGTCTTGCAAAACATTTTTCATTTCAACAAAATAATTTGCCGATAATGACGCCATTCGAAAGGTTGCTTTGTGAAGGACATTGTTATATAATAGCTGAATTTGTTCGGCATTATCTTTTATATCACTCGCAGAAAAACTTTTACGTTGTAATTCAGTTCCCTTTTTTACAATATTCTTAGCCCGGTTACGATATTTTTTACTCATCGCATTCAGGTATTCGTCAAATGTTTTCCAATTAATGTTTACGATCATATTGGGTTCACCTAAAAAATCGTGATATTTAAATTCTTTTAATTCGTCAGAAACATTTTTAGTTGAAGTATAAAAATCTTTCACCAATATGGCTGCAATTTTACCATTTAGCTCTTCGGCTTTTCCAATTTCATAAATGATATCAGCCAGCACATCAAATACTTCAATTTTATTTATTTCAGGACTGCATGCAAAACCATGTTCACCGCTAACAAAAGCGTTTCCACAAATAAGTAAACGCATATTCAATTTACTCGCACTGCGAATAAAATGGTTTGTTAAATGTCTTTTCAGGTAACTTGTTATGGCGCAGGAAACTTCTGCGTTTTCCTGATCGATAAAATTTTCAAAACCTTCAGAAGCAAAATCAATCACTTGGAAATAGGCAATAGCAACAGGCTTTTTATTATCGTAAATTAAAGCATAATGAAAACGCATATTGTCGGGATGTTCATTTTCCAGAACACTCAAATAAGGGATTTTCAAAAAGGGGCTTCCATAATTCGCAACCGCATTCCAATGTTCAGAGTTGATCGCTGCAATAGAATCGTAGACTTCAAAAGCGAAATCTGTTGGCTTTTTGCGAAGTACTGAATTTTTTTTATTTGATATTTTATTGCAGAAGATCAACATATATTATTAAAATTTTATAAGAATTAATTGTGTAGAGTCTGGTCCGTTTTTTTAACAGATTTTATTCCACTCTTACCATTTATTGGTGCAATTTTAACCGGCCACGCAGTTAAAAAAAATAATTTGAAATTTAATCCGTGAAATCCATGGCTAAATTTATTTAGTCTGAATGACTACTTTACAATTTTCCCATTTCAGCCATCATCAACTCTTTAATATATTTTACAGGAGCACTACCATAACTCAAAAACTTTTCATGAAATTGTTTCAGGTTAAATTTATCTCCTAATTGTTTTTTTAATTCTTCACGGAAATCATAAATTTCGGTATACCCAGTAAAATAACAACATAACTGAACTTGTGTTACCGAAACCCTTTTCCATTTTCCTTCGGCCTCTGTTTTTTGTTGAAAGGCCTCCCTTACAAGTAAATTCATAGCTTCTTCTTTACTCATGTTTTTTGTATGTACACTGTAATCTAAAATGGTATTGCAGGTGCTGCGCAAATTCCATTTATAATACATTAGCCACATTTCGGGTGAATCATCGTATCCGCTCTCCAACATCATACGTTCGGTATAGACTGCCCACCCTTCAATCATTGCGCTGTTTCCGAATAATGATTTGATCAAACTAGGTGACTGATTACTGTATACCAACTGTGTATAATGTCCGGGGATTGCTTCATGAATATTTAAAATTTGAAGGATGTAGTGATTATACTCCCGCAAATAACTTTCAGCTTTTTCTTTATCCCATCCGGAAAGGCTGCCAACATTGTAATAGGTATTTCCGTTTTTATCGTACGGACCGGGAGCAGAAATAGAAGCACCTGCAACACCAGCCATGTAATCGGGTTCCTTACGCACTACAAGAGGTTTTGAAGGGTCGATATAGATCAGATCTTTTTTCTTAATAAAATCAACCAACACGGGCAATTGTTGCTCAATAGCAGTTTGGAATTCTTCAGGCTTTACATGCTTTTCAGAGATCTTATCAATCACTTGTTTTATTAGTTGAAGTGAATCCGTTGGTCTCGATAGTTTGCCTTTCTTTCCTAAAGTAGCATCAACTGAGCCACCAATATGTTTTTCCCAGAGCTTATCGGCTAATTCAAACATTTTTTGATGTAATTCTTTTTTATGTGCTATTGCTTTTTCATAGATCTGGTCAACAGTATAGCCTGACTGAATATCAAATTCAAATTTTTTTGCATACAGATCTTTTCCTAAGCGAAAGCTACGTGGCGTTTTATTATCAATTTTTTTTAACCATGCAGCATAATCCTTAATTGCTTTTACGGACTCCCTTGTATTTGCTTCCATCATTTGCTTCTCGTGTTCACCAAAATGAACTTTGTTCAGTGCTTCATGAAAATCTTTTTCAAATACTGATATTCCACCAAGGTTTTGATCAATGGCTAATTGTGTATGTTCTATTGTGGGGGTTTTAACATTGTTTTTTGCTGCCAGATAATAGGCAGGGATGTTAGCCATCTTTAAATTAAAATTACGTAACCGTACATCTAACGAATCATAATTACCATTTAGTATCTCAGCAAAAGCACCTGAAACATTATATTCAGAAGGGTTCCACTCATAAGACTTCTGCTCATTAAT
>JAZKBX010000041.1:0-5148 GCA_040388455.1 Bacteroidota bacterium | reverse complement strand
AAAGCTAGCGCGGAGCCCAACTTTAAACTTTCTAACTTTAAACTTTCAAACTAACAATAAATGGCAGACGTATCACTGAAAATTTTAATTGCCGGCCGCGTTTATCCTCTAACTGTAAAACAGGAAGAAGAAGAAAGTGTGTTACAGATGGCTAAAATAATCAATGATAAGATGAAGGAATTTGAGCAGAATTATTCGGTACGCGACAAGCAGGATCTATTAGCCATGTGCGCACTTAATTTGTTGACCACTCAACAAAATACTCCTAAAAAAGTCCCCGAGCTGGAACTAGAACTTATCCGCCAGCTTGATTTATTTGTTTCTGATTACCTTCAAAAAGAAAGCAAAGCCTCTTAATTTGCAGAATTGTTAACAATAGCCTGTAAACAACAATTTCTCCGTACCAGTTCATAAGTACCCCAAAATTCTACTTTTGGCTCTTGAAAAGAGCAAATGAAGGATTTTTCATCAACATTTTAATTATATACATATATGGACTTAATGAGTATTACAGTAGCCCTGGTTGGACTGGTTTTAGGGGCAATAATCGCATTTTTGGTTATTAAAAAATCGAACGAAGGAAAAGCAACAAACATTGTTAAAGATGCTGAAGCTAAAGCCGAAGTGATTAAAACAGACAAAATTTTACAAGCTAAAGAAAAATTTTTACAGCTTAAAGCCGAACATGAAAAGGTGATCAATGAAAAAAATCAAAACATTCTTCAGGCTGAAACACGTATCAAACAAAAAGAACAGTCACTTTCACAAAAGCAAGAGCAAACACAACGTAAAGACGCTGAATTAGAGGCTGTTAAAAAGAATCTGACACATCAATTGGAGTTGGTTAATGCAAAGCAGGCGGAAGTTGATAAATTTCACCGCAGACAAGTGGAACAACTGGAAGTGCTTAGTGGAATGAAAGCAGAAGATGCTAAGGCTCAGCTGGTTGAATCATTAAAAGCAGAAGCCAAAACTGCTGCAATGGCGCATATTAAAGACATTGTGGAAGAAGCGAAGATTTCCGCCAATCAGGAAGCAAAAAAAGTAGTGATTCAAACTATCCAACGTGTTGCTACTGAGCACGCTATCGACAATTCGGTTTCCGTTTTTAACATCGAAAATGACGAAATCAAAGGTCGTATCATTGGTCGCGAAGGACGTAATATCCGTGCCCTTGAAGCTGCAACAGGCATTGAGATCATTGTTGATGATACCCCGGGAGCAGTTATTTTATCAGGTTTCGATCCTATCCGTAGAGAGATCGCTCGTTTGGCTTTGCATCAATTGGTTACTGACGGACGTATTCACCCTGCTCGTATCGAGGAGATCGTTGAAAAGGTTAAGAAACAAATTGAAGAAGAAATTATAGAAACCGGTAAACGTACCACTATCGACCTTGGTATTCATGGTTTACATCCTGAACTAATACGGATGGTTGGGCGTATGAAATACCGTTCGTCTTACGGTCAGAATTTATTGCAGCACTCACGTGAAGTTGCCAACCTTTGTGCTATTATGGCAGCTGAGTTGGGCTTAAATGTAAAATTAGCTAAACGTGCCGGTTTGTTACATGATATTGGAAAAGTGCCTGATGATTCCCCTGAAATTCCTCACGCTATTTTAGGTATGCAATTGGCTGAAAAATATAAGGAAAAACCAGAAGTTTGTAACGCTATTGGTGCTCACCACGATGAAATTGAAATGACTACCTTAATTTCACCTATCGTTCAGGTTTGTGATGCTATCTCCGGTGCTCGCCCTGGTGCTAGACGTGAAGTTGTGGAGCAATACATCAAGCGTTTGAAGGATCTGGAAGCACTAGCCCTCTCCTACCCTGGTGTTGAAAAAACGTATGCAATTCAGGCTGGTAGAGAATTACGTGTATTAGTTTCTTGCGATAAAGTAACGGATAAGGAAGCTGAAGTACTTTCTTTTGATATTTCACAACGTATTCAAACTGAAATGACTTATCCCGGACAGGTTAAAATTACTGTGATCCGTGAAACAAGAGCTGTGAGTATTGCGAAGTAATTTTATTAATCGTTATTGATTTAAATTCATTTGGGCGTTCCCTTTCTTGAAAAAGAAAGGGCGGGCTTTTCACTTCAATCTTTTTGTAAGGACAAAAAGGATTTTCGTTGCAATCCCTAACGCAAACATTAAAGAAACTTGAGTACATTTTCATGATAAAACGACTATTATCAAAGTCCGAGTTTACCAAAAACACTTTTATATTAGTTATAGGGGCAATTGTCGCCCAAAGCATTCCTTTACTGTTACATCCTTTTCTTAGAAGAATCTATTCACCCGAAGATTTTGGCGCTATGGCGGTATACCTAAATATATTTGGTATGCTCACCATTGTGTCGGCTTTAAGATATGAGGCCACCATTGTATTACCCAAAAATAACAACGAAGCTGCAAATATCCTGTCGCTCACTTTTATTATAAATATCATTTTCAGTTCTATTCTGCTTCTGATAATTATTTTTTTCAAAAATGAGGTGGTTCATCTCATAAATTTCCCCGAAAAATATTCAAACTACCTTTACCTGTTGCCTCTTGTAAGTTCCATATTTGGTATCTATCAAAGTATCAATTATTGGTTAATTCGTCAGAAAGCCTTTAAAGCTTCCACAAGTAATAAAATAGTAAGAAGAACTGTTGAAGGTGCTGTCCAAAGCATTTTAGGATTTTTTAAAATTCCGGGCGGTTTGTTCGTTGGTGATATATCAGGCAATTTCGCAAACGTGATAGCCGGAATACGGCAAATTTTCAAGAACAAGTACGAATTACGGTTTGTATCCAGAAAAAAAATAGGCTACGTTTTTAAGAAATACATCGATTACCCCAAATTTAATGTACTCCCAACTCTACTAAGCAGCGCAGCAACCATATTGCCTTTTTTATTTATAAATAAGATGTACTCCACCGAAATAGTTGGTTATTTGGATCTTTCCAAATTAGTATTATCTATCCCGCTTATATTTATTGCTTCCACAATCTCACAGGTGTTTTTTCAACAAACTACTGAAAAAAAACATAATTCGTTGAGCATCAAAAATGATGTAAAGAACATACTGTACCTGCTTTTAGCGGTTATTTTTATTGAATTTATTGTGATCCAATTTTTAGGCCCACAATTATTTGGCTTCGTATTTGGCGATAGGTATGCTGTATCAGGCGACTATTCCAAGATCTTAATATTTAGTTTTATCCTCAATTTTATTGGTTCTACGTTTTCTTCTATTTTTATAACTTTCGAAAAAATTCGCCTTAATAGCATTTGGCAAATAACTTATTTCGCTGCGATCTGTTCCTTGCTGTTATTCAAAGATTTAGATATTTATGATTTTTTAAAGATTTATGTGGCTATTGAAATTGTGATGCATTTGATATATTGCGTTATGATATATTTTATTGTAAATGGGTACGAGAAAAAGATAATATCAAAAACTTAATAATTAAATATGTTTTGGCGAACAAATTATAGATTAAGAAAAAAAGCCAACACACTTTCTCGACTCCGCTCGAAATGGCCAACGAGCTTGTCAGTTCGAACCGAGTCGAAAACCGTGATCAGGAGCAAAATGCCGCGTTAGGGATTGCAGCGTAAATCCTTTTCTGTTTAGAAAAGATTGAAGCGTAAAGCCCGCCCCCTTTCTTTTTCAGAAAGGGGAAACGCCCAAATAATTGAATAAGAAAATTTAAGTATGAATCTTAACATGTCATCTTTAAAAATAAAATTAACAAAAGACTTCTTTATTCTAAATGCCCTCATAGCAGTCATTTATATTGCTTTGGAGTTGTATTACCATAACCTGATATCGGTAACCTATAACTATATGGGCTTTAAAGCCGACTTTAATTTATCAAAATACATTCTTACTAAAGTTGTCTTTCTTTCATTGTTAGCAGCCTCCTACACGATATACAGCCGAAATAAATTTTTGTACTCAATTTATCTGCTTCTAATTTTCTTTTTTTACATACCAAATGCTATTCTTTTTTCGATGGGTAATATGCACATTGGGCCTTTTGTATCCAATGTTTTTTTTGTTTCTGTTTTTCTTATCACCCCCTATATTTCATTTCCTATTCCACGAGTTAGCATCCCAACTCAATATAAGGGCACTGCTTTAATAGCGCTCTCTATCCTTTTATTGATACCCATCATTGCTACGTTTAAATTAAACGTCAATTTAAATACCTTGCTACTTTCGGAAATATACTCAACAAGAGAAATGTTCTCCGAAAAGTTAAATGGATACCTCGCTTATTTATATCATTTCGAAGCCAAAACAATTATTCCGGTTGCACTGGTATTTTTTATGATTCACAAAAAGCCAATGTTAATAGGCCTTTTTGTTTTAATATTACTGTACCTTTTTGTGATCTCGGGAAACAAGCTTGTTTATTTTACCCCTATGCTCGTTATTTTTTTCTACTACATTGGTAAAGATTATATTTCAAAAATCAGTTATTTCTTTCTGATCACAATAATAGTATTTGCCTTATTTCCTATAATTGATCACTTTATTGGTGCGCCAAAGCCTATTTTGAGCGGGACTTTTATAAACAGGTTCTTTTTTATTCCAGCCTTATTAACTCAGTTTTATTTCGACTTTTTTGATGGTCACCCTTTTTACTTCGCTGAAACTCATTTCTTTAACCAGTTTGTAAAAAGTCCTTACGATATGCGGGTTGGATTTCTTATCACTAAGGTCTATTGGGGTGCACCTACTGCCTTTGCTAATAACGGAATAGTATCTGACGGATTTATGAACCTTGGATATTGGGGAGTAGCGCTATTTTCAGGCATTTTTGCTTTACTTTTCAGCTTTTTCAACTCATTAAAATTACATATAGGATATTACGGTATCTTTTTTAGTTATATTTATATAATTTTAAGTGCGCCTTTGCTCACCTGCATTATAACAGGAGGTATTTTGCCATTTATTTTAATAGCACTAACAATTTTGAACAGCAAAAAAGTTAGTTAATCTTTTTCAAATTGTTAAATTTTCAAATTGTCAAATTGTCAAATTAATAATATGAGTTATCGTTTTGTAAGAGTAACAGATAATTATCCCCAGTTTATAAAAAACTTTTATTTACAGAACCCTGATGTCCATTTAAAATCATATA
>JAZKBX010000040.1:0-8401 GCA_040388455.1 Bacteroidota bacterium | reverse complement strand
GATTATTATCCAATGACATTGAATTCGCTTACTGCGGCATGTAACCAAAAATCATCCCGTAAACCGGTAGTTCAGTACGATGAAGAGACAGTAGTTATCGCCTTAAACGCCTTGAGAAAATTGGGGTTAACATCAACAGCTACGGGTGGTACCAGTCGTTCAGTAAAATACAAACATAATTTCACACTTGTTTTCCCGCTTACAACTGCCGAATTAGCGGTAATGTGTTTGTTGTTTTTACGTGGGCCGCAAACTGCGGGTGAAATAAATACCAATTCGGCAAGGTTACATGAATTTGAATCACTGGAAGAAGTACTGGCAGTATTGGAAAAACTAGCTCATGCTGAGCCTCCTTTAGTACAACAATTACCAAAACGTGCCGGTCAGAAAGAGGTTCGTTATACTCATTTATTAGGCGAAACTATTGATTTTGAAGAGGAGGAAATGCCTGAGGAACCTGCACGAAAATCCGTAAATGAAATGGAAGCCAGGTTAACGATTGTTGAACAGGAGTTAGCCACAATGAAAGAATCATTAGAAAAGCTGATGAAAGAATTGATGGGGTGATTTTCGAAAAATGATCATGATATATGAGACTTATATATTTGATTTTTATGGGTATGATGCCAGGGGCATCAAATGTTTATAAAAACAAAATGTTGATCAACTATACGACTCCAGCCGGAGTCGAACAAATCTCGAATGGAAATTTTCTATAAACATTTGAATCCTCCGGATTCTATAATATAAAATTTTCAAAAATTACATAAACCTCACACTGGAACGTTTTGAATTTTGGTTAAATCCAAATACACCGCGGTATTGAAGCATTATCTCAAATCCGCCAATTGATTTTGATACAGGAGTTAAGCCCGAAATGTTTATATCATACGCCACCGAAAAGGCAAAATCCTCATAATCTAAACGTAAATTTACATAAGCAGCATCGCGGTAACGGTAAAAGAGGCCTACTGCCATGCTGCGTTCGCCATGAAAACCGGTATAACGTGAACGTTCCTGCAATAAATATTTTACACTTGTACCTCCGATAATCAGATAGGAGGCTCCTTGCTTAGAAACCAATAAATTAGGCTGTAAAACAGCATTACTGTTAGTTCCTAATTTATAAGCTACATTCCATTGAAATGAATATTTGCGCAGTAATTTATCGGTTCTGCCAATTATTGAAACATCAGGTGAAGTAAAATGATGAAGAGAAAAACCTAATGAACTACGAAATTTTCTATCGGAATTAAAATTCCACAACAAACCTGTTGACATGTCCAGAAAAGCAGCGCTACCTCCATATTGTTCAGCAAAACCATAAGCAGCATTATAGCCTCCTGTGTTGGGATCATACTGGCTATCGTACTTTATTGAACCAAGTGATACACTTTTTATATTATAACCGATCTGATAACCAAAGGTTAGATAATGCAGTTTTTTACCACCCAGGAATTTAGTATATGATAATAAACCATTATAAGAATTGGTTTCTAAATTTATACTGCCCTGAGCATCATTAATAAAATTAAAACCTGCAGCAAAAAAATCATTGCCTCTCATCTTCTTTTTAAAAATGGGGGCATCCACTGCCACTGAGGCTGTTTTATAAGGATTAGTTATCGTAAACCATTGCATACGATATAAAGAAGAAGCCCTTATATCTCCATTGAAAATGCCTGTATTTGCGGGATTAATTGTAAGTGGAGAATAAAAAAATTGTGAGAAATGTGGATCTTGAGCGTAAGATGATGTAATATTTAATATGTAATATGTAATATGTACTATTAAAACAGAAAATAGAGCTCTTAATTTCATTGGGTTACTATTTATGATTTAATATTTAATACTTAATATTTTTGAAGCAGTCTTAAAAAACAAAGTTCTATTTTTAGCAGTAACACTATAATATTACATATTACATATTACATATTAAAAATTACCTCACTAACGTTAAACTTCCTTGCTCTTTAACTGTTTCCCCATTACAGTATTTAACTTCTAAGAGGTAAACAAATACACCATCGTTCATTGGTACTTCATTCAATTTACCATCCCAACCCACTAATAGATCAAGAGATTCAAATACTTTTTCTCCAATTCTATCAAATATTTTTAAACTGATAGATTCAATTCCGCGACCATGAACATGCAATGAATCATTGATCCCATCGCTATTTGGTGTAAATCCGGTTGGCATAAAATAATTATAGACGTTTACAATATCTACTGTAACGGAATCTGTATCGTAACAGCCATCAGGACTTGTGAGGGTAACATAATAATCCTGTGTTGAAGTGGGTGAAACAGTAGCAGATTCACATGTATTACAAACCAAATTAACGAGAGGCCCCCAGGAGAAGGTTCCGTTAACAGAAGGTAATGCCGTCAATACAGTGCTTTCACAGCTTCCAATTGTTGTAATACCCGAAATGCTTACAGTTGGAACCAGAAAAACAGTAACCGTTGCGGTGGTGGAATCAGAACAATTATTGCTGGTTCCTACAATAGTATAAGTGGTGGTTACCATTGGGCTGGCAGCAACCGTAGCTCCGGTGGAACTGCTTAATCCCGTTGAAGGGGACCATACATAAGAGTTGGCGCCAGTCGCTGTTAAATTGGTAGAAAAACCTTCACAAACGGTTGGAGAAGCGGGGGAGGTAGTAACTACCGGTAGAGGATTTACACTTGCAAATATGGTATCATATCCGGTACAACCACTTGTATTAGTGAAAGCGTAAACGAGTTTATGATTTCCAACTCCAGCAGTTGGAGGATCAAAAAGACCGGCAGGGTTAGTTATTCCGAGTCCTGTCCAGGTTCCGTTTGTTGGTGTGGCACCAATAAGGGCAATTGAAGTAGCATTGATACAGGCTGAAAAATCATTTCCACCATTTACCGCATCTGCCGGAATAATGGTAACCGTAATTGCATTACTCAGTGGACTAGGACATCCCAAATTGGTTGCTACCACGGTGATGCTGTTTCCTGAATTTAAAGTGGTTACGTAGGTATTAGCGGCTCCATTTTGCACCGAAATTCCGGCATTAAAAAATTCATAACTGGTATATCCTGCGGGTATTGAAGTGAAGGTGATCAATTCGTTCTGACATATTGTATTATCAGGATCGGAACTTCCGAGCCATGAATTAGGTATTGGATTTACAGCGGTTACAATAGCATTACTTGTTTGGCCCACGCAGCCTGAAGAACTGGTTGCTATCACTTCAATACTGTTGCCATTGGCGAGTGTAGTGGTAGTATAGGTATTGGTGGCTCCTGTTTGGATATTAGATCCATTATTTAAAAAATCATAATTGGTAAATCCGGCTGGAGAAGCGGTAAATGTTATACTTTGGCCTGTTCCGCATAAAACATTATCGGCATCGGAGCTTGTTAATACAATTTGAGGTGCAAGATTTACTGTAGTTACTTTGGCCGCACTTGGTAGGCTTGCGCATCCCAAATTGGTTGCAACTACTGTAATACTATTACCAGGTAACAATGTGGTGGTGGTATAAGTGATGCTGGCACTGTTTTGTACAGAAACCCCTGCATCAAAAAATTCGTAACTTGTGTAACCAATAGGCATAGCAATAAAAAGCACACTGGTACCTTCACATATAGTACTGTCAGGATCTGAACTGATCACTGATACAACAGGGAAGGGAGTAATTACTGGTAATATTACTGCGCTGGGATTGGTAAAACAGGTTCCTGCAATGGCTACCACTACCACACTATCACCTAAAGACAATGTTGAAGTAGTATAGGTATCACTCGGTCCGCTTTGAACAGAAGCAGCATTAACATAAAAAGCGTAACCTAAATAAGTACTTGGTGACGCAGTAAAAGTGATTGGATCTCCTTCACAGCTTGATAAAGGTGAAGCTGTTAATGTTACGTCAAATGAACTTGGATTTACGGTTACTAAAGTAGAATCGCGTACCTTTCCACAGCAGGCTGTTGTTACATAAACGTATATTGTATAAGTTCCGGCTGCCCCAAAGTAAATATTACTGGCAGTTTGCATGGTTGCTCCCTCCAAAGTATCAGGACTTGCTGTATTTCCAAAGATCCATTGATAATTAGTGCCTGTTAAAGAAGTATTGAAAGTGTTTGGGCAACCTAAGGTAACACTTCCGTTAGCCGGACTAATGCTTGGTGTTGCAGGGCCTGCTTGAAAAATAGTAACATAATCGGTAAAGGTGGTTCCGCTGAAGGCAATGCTTTTCCTTCCCATTGTTGAATAATAAACAGAAAAAGGCCCGGCACCGGTAGCAGTGGCAGGGGAGGAGCCTGCTCCAAAAGTCCAGGTTCCACTGGTTGTTGAACTAAATACAACTTCTGAATTTGTACAGCCTTTATTAGTAACACTTATATCGGGAGGACTTCCAGGGACAGCTGTAATTCCTAGACTGGAAACGGGTGTTCCACCGTTTTCACTGAGAGCAAGGCTCATTCCATCAGCGCCAGCACCGCCAGATCCACCTTGACCTCCTGCTCCTCCATTGCCGCCAGCTCCACCAACCCCGTTAGAACAAACACCGGCAGCACCACCTGCACCACCATTACCACCATTTCCACCTAAACCGCCCAACCCACCAATACCTCCAGGACCTCCTGCACCAGGATTGAGAAAACAATCCTGAACAATACCACCTGCCCCGTTATTAAAAAGAAATAGAGCAAAAGATCCTCCACCGCCAGTACCACCAATGCTGCCTATACCGCCAAAACCGCCACCGCCACCGCCACCGCCTGAACCACCCCATTGATCAGTACCGTTTTCCTGTCTTCCACCACCACCACCACCACCACCGCCACCGCTTCCATCGCTCCCATTTGAACCGTTTCCACCAGCACCTCCTGCTGTAAAATACCCACCAATAATGCTTCCTGCGGGACCGGTTATCCCTATCGTTCCAATTGTTCCGACTCCTCCAACCTGACCAGGCTGACCAGGAGTTGTACTACTGCAACTTGGAGGACCTGAAAAACAGCCTAAGGAGCATGAGGGGCCAGTACCACCGGCACCTCCCAAACCACCAGCGGATCCCAAACCGGCTGAACCTGAACTTACATTTTCATAATCTGTAACCGTAGCACCGTTTCCGCCAGCATTGGCCCCGGTTCCGCCTGTTCCTCCCGGAGCTGGGGTTTGAGGCCCTCCTGCTGTACCTGCGCCTCCATTCCCTCCCGCAGCTCCAACTGTACCCGGTATTCCATCCAATCCGGCTGAACCGGCACCAGTTGTAACAGTACAACGCGTAATATTATAATTGGAGCATCCTGATAAGTAAATTCCATAAACTGAAATTTGGTTTCCCGTTGCACTTGCTATATTAATTGTAAGGTCCTGTAATCGGAAATTAGTAGCAGCGTTACCAGCCAATCCAACCAATGCATTAAAGGGAGAAGGTAACGGATTGGTAGCGTCCCGGTCAATAATACTTTGTGAAACAGTACTTTTTATCCATGTTGTGGAGTTAAACCCACCTTCAATGGTTGCGTTAGATGGAATGCTTAAAATATTAGAGATCAGGTAAGTACCGGTAGAAAGCCAGAGTAGGTTATTTGCAGAACTAACGAGTGTTAGGCCATAAGCTAAACTAGCCGGATTAGATATTGTTCCAGCAGTTCCGCTTGAAACTCCAGTAGGTGTGACGTAAATAATATTACACTCCTGTGCTGATAAGGAAACTGAGTAAAAGCTGAAACAAAGGAGTAAAAGAGAAATTAAAAATGATTTTTTTATGGATCTATGAATTTGCTCTGCGACCCGAATGAAAAAGCCAATTCGGGCAGGTGTGCTAATGTATTTAAGATACATATTCATAAATGAGCTAATTTGTTAATGAGTAAAGGTAATTATTAATTAATAAAGCGCAGCTCTAAAAACTCTTACACAAAAAAAATGTTGACACGAATTACACGAATTTGCACGAATGAATCAGAAACAATTTGTGTCAATTCGTATCTAAAAAGAGTAATTAGAGAAAATCTAATAGAAATACGTAATGACGTTTAAATTAATAAAAGGGAGATGCAAAAAACTAAAAAATAGTTGCTTGTTTGATAAGATCAGCTAACCGAAAGGGTTAGATCATGAATCAGTTTTACTACATATTCTAATTGTTGTTCGCGGGTAAGATCAGAATTATCAAGTACAATGGCATCCTGGGCTTGAACTAATGGGTCTTCTTTACGGTGAGTATCTTCATAATCACGGTTCAGTAAATTTACTTTTACATCATTAAATGAAACATGCTGCCCCTTTGTTTTATACTCATCAAATCTACGCTGGGTGCGTATATCGCTATCAGAGGTCATAAAAATTTTAAGTTCAGCGTCTGGAAATACATTAGAACCAATATCGCGGCCATCCATCACAATCCCTCCGTTTTTTCCTAATTCACGCTGTATTGCAATCATTTGGACTCTCACTTCATGGATAGCACTCACTTGGCTAACATTTTCGGAAACGATCATCTGACGGATCTCTTTCTCTACATTTTCGCCATTCAAAAAAGTATCGGATGACTTTGTTAGTGGGTTAAATTCAAAAGAAAGTTTAATATTAGGTAATAATTTGATTATTTCTTCCGGCATAAAGCTACCGTCCTTTATAACACCTTTTCTTAGGGCATAAAGTGTAACGCAACGATACATAGCACCGGAATCAGCATAGGCATAATGTAAATGGGAAGCTAAAGCTTTTGCTAAAGTGCTTTTTCCGCAGGATGAATATCCGTCAATGGCAATGGTAATTTTAGACATCTAACAATTCAATTTAACAATTTAACTATAGACAATTTAATAGTAGGCAATTTAACAGTAAGCAATTTAACAGTGGACAATTGTTGTAAAATTGAATTATTGCCAACTGATCAATTGCAAAATTGAATATTTGCCTACTGCAAAATTGCTAAATTGTTTCGTTATTCCTAACTTAATAGAACTATTATTTTTTTGAATAAAAACTGTTAATGTCAAAACTAATTGAAAAATTGTTTGAAGGTCCGGCTAAATGATAAACTGCGCGACCATAACTGAACTGGAATTTATAAATACGAAATCCAAATCCGAATGAAAAACCTGTCATACCTCTCTTTTCAGGTATTTTTAATTCTTTTCTTCGCTGGTAATTATAGCCGGCACGTAAAAAAAAGTTTTTTGTAATTAAGAATTCTCCTCCTATAACAATGTGACGCATTAATTTATCGCCAAATATTTTGTTTTTGTTTTGTTTGATCGCTTCTCCAGTAAGTGGGTCAACAGTTAAAACTGGATTTGCAGGATCCTGGTAAGTCAGGTCCCATTTTTCAAGATTTTCATAAACCACTGATAATCGGAATGGTACATGTTTTAATTTTTTTGAGAATCCTATCTGCATTTCAAATGGGAGTTTTTCTCTATTGCCCGGTACATATGGCTTCCATTGTCTGCCTGCATTTTTAATAACCGCAGCCATGGTAAAACCTCTTGAAGGCATAATATATACTGCGCCAAGATCAAGTGCAGATCCCAATGAAGTATAAGATTCTAGATGAGAATAAATTGTTTTTACTGTGGCCCCAACCGTTAAGTTAGAATCCAAAATTGAACGGGCATAAGAAACATTGAAACTCATTTCGTTTGCACCAAAAGTGCCATCAATGGTGCCCGCTTCATCAGCACGAATAAATTTACCATAATTCAAATACTGAATTCCTGCACTAACTGTCCCAATTTTATTGAATTTTTTAGCGTAGGCAGCATAACCATAATTTATATCACCAAAATAATTAATAAAACTCAATGCCACATTGTTGTTCATCGAATCGGTAAGTAAAGCAGGATTGGTAATAGAAACATTTAGATCGTTATCCCTTGTTGAAATGAGATTACCACCTAAGGCTGTAACTCTGGCGGATATAGGTAGATTCAGAAATTCATAGGTATTATTACCCCCAACTTGCGAAAAAGCAGAAGTGCTGATAAGGATAGTGAAAAAAAAGGCAACTATTTTTTTTGTGTTCATCAATACAAAGTAAATTAAAATATCCATGCTGAATACGTTATATATGATGAATTATTGCATGCAATTAATAAAAACACAAACTTTTGATCGGCCCATTTGAATAAAAACACCTTTCGAAGTAATATTTTTTTTAATTAAGTCTATATGTAAAAGTGTTTTTTTTAAACTTCAAGATTTTTTTGCCCCTAAATAAAATTTCAAAACGAAAAATAATTTTTCAAATTTTTTTATAGTAACAGAGGTAAAAAAAATGAAAGATATTTCTTTACTCAAAACAATAAACATTTATAAGAAAACTTTTTTTTGAATTTTACATTTCTTTGGAAAGCATATTCAAAATCTAAAATCGATCTGTAATAAGTTCAATTCTATTTT
>JAZKBX010000039.1:0-9685 GCA_040388455.1 Bacteroidota bacterium | reverse complement strand
TGTCACATAACACCAAACCACAGCAACTGCCTTTCTTTCATCCCTGGATTCAAATTCCGTTTTTAATTTTAATATCAGAAATTCCCAATTAGCATGTTTGGATAATTTTTTTAATATACTCTTTGGATAAGGAAACATATTAAATCCCTTGTTCCTTTTTTCTACATTTAAATATAAATTATAATAATATTCTATTTCTTCCTCTGTTAACTCTTTTTTACATTCTATTTCAAAAGCCTCTTCATATTTTAAAACTTCTTCTTTTATATGTTTTTTATTTCTTGCAGAAACGATCTTTAATAAATCTTCCTTGGTATCCCAATTCATATTTTCAACAATATTTGAGTGGGGCAAATCTTTCAGAAAAAGACATGGTCTATATTGCTGATTGCTGCTTATTAACAGTAAAACCTGTTTTATATGTTTGTAATGTGGATGAAGCTGCCGTAAAAGCAGGTAATAGATACGTAGATGCTGTTAAAGAAGCGGTAAAGACTGAAAATGCGGGAGTATTGATCATTACTGCTCAAATGGAAGCGGAGATCGCCAGTTTGGAAACTTACGAGGAACGTCAGATGTTTCTGGCAGACATGGGACTTGCAGAACCAGGTGTAAATAAACTGATCAAAGCAGCATACCGGATATTGAATCTTCAAACATATTTTACCGCAGGTGTTAAGAAAGTTCGGGCCTGGACCATCATTAAAGGCATGACAGCCCCGCAAGCTGCTGGTGTTATCCATACTGATTTTGAAAAGGGTTTTATCAGGGCCGAAGTAATTAAGTATAACGACTTTATTACACTTGGATCAGAAGTAGCTTGTAAAGATGCGGGAAAAATGGGCGTTGAAGGAAAAGAATATGTTGTTAATGATGGTGATATGATGCATTTTAGGTTTAATGTGTAAATTGATTTACGGATAAATAAAAAAAAATACGAAATTTTGTTTGCTTTTATTACCTAAAGTTTCGTAAATTCATTTATCCGTAACTTCATACTAACCAATAGGTAAATAATGGATTCTAAAATTAGTAAAACTCACCAGCAGCTGCAATACATCGAGGATTTTTTGATTAAAATTGGCAATGGGGATTATAATTCGAAGCTTCCCATTACCGATGAAAATGATGAACAATTGCTTGCGGTGCAAGTTGGGATAAATATGCTTGTAGAAGAGTTGAACGAAACCACAATTTCCAGAGTGTTTCTCAATAGTATTTACAATGGAATAAATGATGTACTTATTGTTCTGAACGAAAATGGTGAAATTCAAAATACAAACCATGTTGTTGAAGATCTTTTGTTTTATTCTCAGGCCGAATTATTAAGCCAATCCATCGAACAACTATTTCCAATAAGCGACATTGACAACGTAAGAAATTCCATTAGAACAACCTTTGAACAAAATAAAATTCAAGAGATCGGTTTGAATCTTAAAGCTAAAGATAACTCCATTATACCTGTTTCGTGTTCATTTTCTCCGCTTCATAATAATAAACAGGAGTATTCAGGCACATTGCTGGTTGCAAAGAATATTACTCAATTATTAAATGCAAAAAACCAACTTCAGGAAAAAAATGATGAACTGAATTTATTTGTTTATAAAGCCTCCCATGATTTGAAGAGCCCTGTTGCCTCAATGATGGCCCTGATGGCTTTGTATAAGGAAAGTGAGAGCGCCCAAGACAAAGAAATCTATTGTGAGAAAATAGACGATTGTATTTCAAAGTTAAATATCATCATGTCAGATCTGCTGGTTTTGGGACGGATAACATATGGGGAGCTAGAATTTGAGCAGACCAGTGTTAAAGAAGTAATTGATAGTATTTTAAAAAGTATTGAATTTGTGGAAGGCTTTAAAGATATTGATCTTAATATCGTTATTGAAGACCAGGCTCAATTTATAAATACAGAAAAAGGACTCTTTCAAACTATATTGTTAAACCTGATTGATAATGCTGTAAAATACAGGCAAAAAAGACTTGAGCGGTCTTTTGTCAATATTCATGTATCCTGTCAGGGAAAAGGAATTTTATTTAAAATTGAAGATAACGGAATAGGAATACCTGAAACGCTGCAAGCAAGCATCTTTAAAATGTTTTACCGCGCCACCTCTACATCAAAAGGTACCGGATTAGGGTTGTACATTGTAAAAACAAGTGTTATAAAATTAGGTGGCACCATTTCTTTTGAAAGTACTCTTGGTAAAGGTTCTACTTTCAAAATATACCTACCCTTCAAATAATGATTCTATTAGGTGAAGCTATTCAGCCGCTCAATCCAACAAGTTATATTTAACGGCATACATTACAATGCCTGCTGTATTTTTAGCTCCCGTTTTTAATAAAATATTTTCTCTGTATGAATCAATTGTCCGCGGACTGAGGCATAGTTTATCCGCTATTTCCTTATTGGTATATTCTTTACAAATTAAGTTAACAACCACAATTTCCCTTTCTGATAGGTGCTGAGCTGAAAAGGAAGGATTAACTTTTTTCGACTTTACCAATCCTTTTAGCATTGCACTTGAAACGCGTGCATCAAAATAATAACCATTTTCTAAAACAGAATAGATTGCCCCTACTACCTCTTCAATATCTTTATCTTTTGGTAAAAATCCACTTGCGCCTTTTTCCAACAGGTGTATAATAAATTCATCATCAGTATGCATGGATAATATTATAATTTTAACGGCAGGATAAGTCTGTTTTATTGCAATTGTGGTTTCAATGCCATCCATTACCGGCATTTCCAAATCCAACAATACAATGTCAGGCTGCGTCAACTTTAGTTTTTCCAATAATTCCTTTCCATTTGAAGCTTCCATTGTTACATCCAGATCATCATATTCTTTTAGCAATGAAATAAGTCCTTGCCTGAAAAGGTATTGATCATCAACTACAGCTATTGTTTTTTTGAGTTTCATTGGTTACTTATTCTTTACCTATTACATATTAAATATTACCTATTAAATAATAACCAAAGGTGTTTCAATTAATATTTTCGACTCCTTATTTCCTATAATAATATACTGTAAAACAGAATTGGTAAGTTGTGCCCTGCTCAAAATACTTTTTAATCCAATACCATCACTTGATTCTGCTAATTGCTGCATCATTTCGTTGGTTAATCCTTTTCCATTATGAGTTATAATAATGGTCATAAATTCATGTGTTGCATTTATTGTTAATTCGACAGTTGAAGCGGAGGCATGTTTAATAATGTTATTAATTACCTCTTTTATCAAACGGTACAATTGAATTTCATTTTTTTTCTCGAGCTGGATACTATCAACATTTAAATTTAAACAAATATCAATTGCTCCGGATGAATTGACTTGTCGGCACAATTCTGTTATTCCTTTGATAAAACCTAATTTTAATAAAGTAGGTGGCATCAAATCATTTGAAATAACCCGGATAGCTGTAAGGGTATCTCCAATCAATAGATTACTATTGCTTAAAAGTGTTTCTGTTAGCGTTTCATCATTCCGGTTTCGTTGAATTTTAGTAAGGTTTAATTTTAAAACATTTAACATCATACCAATATCATCATGAATATTTGCAGCAATTTTTTTTCTTTCCTGTTCAGCTACTTCGATTGATGCATCCAGCAATTTGCGCTGATGGATGTTATCATTTTCCTTTATCAAAGCCTTGTTGGCCATCATTTTTTCTGATATAACAAAAGAAAAAGCACAACAAAAAAAACAAGGATTAACATTCCCATTGTTCCAATAGCAACTAATGAAAAAACATCTATTTCGCTCTTGCTTTCCAAAACCCTATGCTTATCAAAATGTTATAAAAAATATTCAAAAATTGAGGTATTGACCATAATGCGTTTTGGTTTAATGGTTCAAAAGCAAGAAAGTAATTACTAAAAGCGAAAATTAATAAACCTCCTGAAAAATAAAATAGTATGCCGAAATTTATCCAAAAAAAAGGCTCTGACAAAATATTTTCAAACAGTAATTTTTGCATTACAAAAAAAAATGAAACAAGTGCATACACGGATAGGAGTATTGCTTCTACTGAAGCAGACAAACTATCCATTGAATTCAAACCGTTTATTCTATAATCAATAAAAGCAACTATTAAAAATACCGGAATAGGCAAAAGCAAAAATACTGGTCTTAAATATTTTTTAAAAAACAAAATATAAAAAAAACTGATCAGTATAAATTCAAGAATAGTAAATAAATGAAAAATGTAAAAATTATTGATATTTGAACTTGCATAAACAACGCTTATAATTTCAGTAATAAATGAAACTAATACAATTAAAAATAAGGGAACTAAATATCCTTTAATAGATTTAATACACAGCAAGCCAACGATAAAAGTAAGCACGGAAAATAGTATTGAAATACTGTCGAGGTAATCATAAAAAGAGTTTATACTCATAATAAAAAAAGACGGATTAAATCCGTCTTTAAAAATACTAAAAATAAAAGAAATATCTGCTATTATGTAGTCGAATTTAGCGGATTGGTCGCTCCGCAACGCGTTGGACAAGGCACACTTCTTTCTGCCAATAATCCAGTGTATAAATCATTTTCGCTTGTATTTGCGCCAACTATTATTAATTGCTTTGCCCCATTATTATCAATCGCATAATAAATACGTATTCCAACACAACCTGACTGGTTAATAATAGCCTGAATAGCATCTTTTCCATAAAAATGGCCTTTTGTTGCACCCGAGTTTGCATCCCTGTAATTACGTGTCCATACTGCAGCTTCTTCTAACGTAATGGCGTGATTTTCTTTTCCTGTAAAGCTCATAAGTTTAATGTGTTTTGTTAGTTAATATTTATTTTCTGCTAAAGTATAGATTTATGGCTAATTATTTTCAGGTTCAAATTTATTAATTTTAATTAAATTGTTGATAAACAACCTTTTGTGTAATTCAAGTATTTTAAATACCGTAAAAACACCCATGATTTACCGTGTTTTTACGGTATTCCCAAAAAGGGTGTTTTCACCTAAAAAAAATAATGTTTTATGGAATAATTTTGTGAAGGTTTAATAAATAATGCTGTTTTTATGTACGAAGGTTCGAAAATTGATTTATCAAACAAAGAGAATTTAGCCAATTGGTGCACAGAGCTTAATTGCGAAGAAGAAGATTTAATTCATGCTGTTTTACGAATTGGCAATAATGTAAAAAGTGTAAATGATTTTTTAATATTAAATCGAAAAAAAAAGAAATGATTACAATAAAAAATTTTTATCAACCATTTTTTAGTGAATATCTAATACAAAAAGTATGGGAAAAAGCACTGGTAATAGAAAATATTGACCCCGGAATATACCGTCTGGATAATTGCGGAGCGTTGATTAAAAATGCATTTTATTTAAAGGAATATAAGGCTCTTTCTACAGGCTGGGGAATTGATCTTATAAAACCAAAGAGCAAAGGTGGAACAGATGAACTTTCTAATTTACAAGCCTTACAATGGGAAAACAAAGAAGCTAAGGGGGAGTCCTATCCTTTATGGAAATGTATTATTTCAAGGGATAACAAAGGGAATTACTATTTAAAATAATTTTAAACTAAATAGCAAATTTGAGCAAAGTGGAATTTTTAAAATAAAATGAACAAACAAGTTAAAAAGTATAAGGTCATGCTGAATTTATTTCAGCATCTCAAGTGGCAGGTTCCGAAACCACTGATAACAATCTGGGCAGGCAGGTTCGGAATACGCTCTGAAGCAAGAGCTCTTCGTTCAAATTATTTTGAAAACTCTACTAAATTAAATTCTTTTTCTAATAATGCTCAACACATGTATAAATTTAAAACAATCATAATTATAGATGATAATGAAATTGATATAATAATCAACAAAAAAGTTATTGAACATTTGAATATTACTGGGAACATTCAAACATTTTCCAACCCTATCAAGGTTCTTGAGTATTTAAAATTTTTTCAAAGAAACGAATCTTATTTTAATGTCATAGCTCCAGTACTCATCCTTATCGACAATAAAATGCCCATCATGACCGGATTTGAATTTCTTGATGAGTTTAATGGGCTTACTTTTTTTGAACAAAAACAAATTGACATTTTGATGGTCTCTTCTGATTATCCAACAGAGATTGAAAAAGCTATCAATAAAAAATGTTGCGGTTACATCGAAAAACCATTGACAAGTATGAAACTTTTAAATCAACTTGAAAATATTAATGGCAAGAAATAATCAGATAAAAATTGCTGATCAAGAGCTTATTTTTCAAAATTATGAAAAAGACAAACTCGAAGCTGAGCTAATCATTGCCAAAGAAGAACTAAAAAGGGCGAAAGATCATCAAAAAGAATACATAAAAGAGTTGGAAGAATTGTTGATTATTACTCATAAAATACGCCAACCTATTACTCAAATTCTCGGACTTTCAATCCTTCTTGAGGGCTCTTGTTATGCTCAGGAAGACCTAAAAAAAATCATTGATATGATAGGAAAATCAGCACAATCTTTGGATAATTTTTCAAGAGAATTAACGACATTTATTCACCAAAAGAAATTGAAATAAAAAATAAAAAGGTGCTATACTGGGAAATAAATCGTTCTAAATACATTCTGATAGAACACTCAACTTTCGCAATCATCGTGTTATCAAACTTCTACTATCTTGTTGATTGCAGGAGGTTTAGTTTAGCTCTTTGCAGACAAAGTTCGTAACTCCAAGATCCTAATTACAAATAGTTCTCTGCATTTTCTCAATAATGGCTCTAAGCTCGACAATTTTGTTCTGTTTTTCTAATTGCATTTTTTTAATGGTTTGTTGAGTCTGCCATTGTAAAATGTGCAAAGCATTTTCAAAATATCTCAGACTATCAATTGGTTGTTTTAATTTTAATAATATTTCCGCTTGTGCACACATGAGGTTTGTTAATAAACATGTTTGGTCATAGTCAAGTTCGCCTTTTAATAAAATCTCCGCAAGAGCCTTTGATGTCAGAAGGTTTAAATCAATGCCAAATACGGATTTTGTTGTGCCCTGAATAATGGTAAGGGCAACCTTTAATTTTTCATCCTCGGTCAACCCGATTAATTCTCCAAAAGCATTTGCAGATTTATCAACGAGCATTAAAATCAAATTTCTGTTTTTCATTTCTATTTTTTCGGGTTAAGTCGTGATATTAAATTTGACGCTCTCAGAGGTTTTGAAATAATTCCGGCAACATATTTATTGTTATTTGCTTTTTCAATTTCTACAGGATTTGAAGAAGAAGAAAGCATAAAAATTGTAATTTTATTTTGTTTGGATATTTTGAGTTTGTCATACTCGGCAAGGAAAGTAAAGCCGTCCATAATAGGCATATAAATATCCAACAGAATAATATCCGGAGCAAATATACCATGATTAGCGTTCATGTCTTTAATAAGTCTCAGATACTTCAAAGCGTTCCACGCGTTACTAAATGGCAGAATAGCCCCAGGGAAATTTATACTCTCAATTATTTTTTGATTACGCATAAGGTCAATTTCATTGTCGTCAATGAGCATAATTGATATACATTTTCTCATAATTGGAAGAATTATAAATAATGCAGTATAATGTAGGATTAAAAATACTTTTCTAATGTTTCATGAAGTATTTCAACGGTCAGCGGTTTATTCGAAAATTCTTTTAATTCTTTATAGTTCGTTGCTCTTATTTTGTCATCGGGGTTTAAAGAAGTGGTTAACATAATAATCACAACCTTTGCTTTAAGTCTTTCCTCTAACTTGTGGTATTCTTCTAGAAACTCAAATCCGTTCATTCCGGGCATATTAATATCCAGATATATCAAGTCAGGCTTAGGAAAAGCTTCGAACTGGTTTACCTCCCCCGATTTTATAATATAATCTAAGGCTTTAGGACCATCAATAGCAACTTGTATATGATTACATACATTGGCTTCGTGGATAATGATTTTATGATATTCATTATCTGCAGGATTATCGTCTATTAGTAGAATACAGTTTATTTTTTTCATTTGAAAAAGATTACACAGATTAATAAATGATTACACTGATAAATTTAGTTTTAAATTTCCTTTGGAAGAGTGAAATAAAAAGTGCTTCCCTCGCCAAATTTCGACTCTACCCATATCTTGCCGTGATGCAAGTCAATAATTTTTTTGCAAGTAGCCAAACCGATACCTGTACCCGGATATTCAGTTGAAGCATTCAAACGCTGAAAAATTACAAAAAGCTTATTAATAGATTGTTTTTCTATCCCTATGCCATTGTCCTTAATGGCAAAAAGGTATTCGGTATTTTTATCTTCCACGGTAATATTTATTTCCGGTATAACATTTTTCTTACGGAATTTGATTGCATTACTGATTAAATTTTGGAATAGCTGTTTTAGTTCACTAGCATTCCCTTTTAAAACAGGAAGTCTAGCAGCAGTAATTTTTGCATTGCTTTCCTTTATGGATGCCTCCATGTTAGCAATTACCTCTTTAAAAACCTCATTAGAATCAACCGCAGTGTATATTATGTTTCTTCCTATTCTGGATAAATCCAGCAAATCTTTTATCAGGTTTTGCATCCTAGCGGCAGCATCCACAATAAATTGGAAGTATTGGACTGTACTGGTATCTGTTATTCCTGAATATTTTTTCTCAAGCAGCCCAACAAAATTGGAGATTGTTCGCAGGGGTTCCTGCAAATCATGTGATGCCACATAAACAAACTGCTCAAGCTCTTTGTTGGTGCTAGCCAGTTCTTCAGATTTTTGTTTGAGTTCTGCCAGAAGTTTTTTCAAATCTGTTATGTCGTTTGAAATACCCAGCAAGTAAAGGGGATGACCGTTGCTATCCAGAATCGGAATTTTTTTTGTTTCAAGAATTCTATCTCCTTTGTATTTAGTATGGATAGGTTCTTCCGCAATTTCTAAAAGTTTACCAGATTCAAGCACTTCTTTGTCTTTAGTTGTAAAAAAATCTGCTTCTGTTTTAGGAAAAAAATCATAGTCGTTTTTCCCCATTAAATCTGCTTTTGAATAACCCAAAAGATCTTCCCCGGCTTTATTAAATCTGACAAATCTCAGATCTTTTGCATCTTTAACAAAGAGCATATTTGGAATATTTTCTATGATTGAATTGAGAAAATGTTCGGATTTTTTTAATTCATCTTCTGCTTTTTTTCTATCAGTAATATCGCGGGCACTTGCATAAAACTTCCCAGTTATTGGATCCGGAGTAACATTCCATTCAAACAACAAATAACTTCCGTTTTTTTTGCGATACCTATTTGTAAAATTAATAGTTTCTGCACCGGTTTTATTTTTCTCTATTTCCTGTAGGGTAGCACTAAGGTCATCCGGATGAATGAAATCCAGAAACCGTTTCTCAAGCAATTCTTTTTCTGAATAACCCAACACTTTTAGAAAATTAGGATTAATAATTTCAAAATGATTATCGTTTGCAATGGTGATAAGGTCATGACTGTTATTAAAAAAGTATTGGTATTCCTTTAATTTTTCCTCCGCTTTTTTTCGCTCAGTTATATCCCTAACTATAGCATTGTGTCCTGTAATCAAATCGCCTTCTTTTAGTTGAGTTACAGTTTGTTCAATCCATTTTTTTTCTCCTGATTTAGTGATGATTGGAAATGAAAATGAGGTTTCCTGCACTTTGTTATCGAATTGTTCTTTGTAATACTTAGCTACTTTCTCTTTCCAGTCAG
>JAZKBX010000038.1:64150-80644 GCA_040388455.1 Bacteroidota bacterium | reverse complement strand
CCTCAACATTTCACGAGGCAATTAACTGAAATCAGAAAATCTTAACACTATTTCTTCGATAACATGAGAAATAACAAAGATTAATCTTTTACCAATGCTGGTTGCGTATTTTCATCAAAGTGTACTAGTCATTCTTACAATAATGTACCCCCCATCCTGATGGTTGCTATATTGGTTTTTAGCAATTTATATCTATGTATAAGTCCGTGCTGCGCAAACGAAAGAAGATTTTATACATCGATATCAGAACCAATGAAAAATAGCATATCCATGCGCACTCTAACCAGATGAATTTGTTTTAGTTAAGGTTGGACAGTAGTGAATATGAATATAATAAACGAATGTAATGTATTCCTCTTTCGATATTCGCAAACCGCGTTTTTGAATAGTTTCCCTGTTTTTTTTTCTAGGTGTTTTTACGGTATTTCATAGGTGTTTTTACGGTATTTATAATATTTAATATTGTTGGTAAATATATTTAACTACATTAGCCACCGATAATTAAATACCATTAATCGACATTTTATTACAAACAATAGATGAAAACAGCTATCAGAAATATCTGAAGGCTCAATTTGCAAACCAATCTAAAAATCTGACACCATGAAAAAAATTACAACATTTGGTAACACTGTTACTAAAACAAAAAATTGGTTTGCTGCTTTCATAACCGTATTGTTTGTTTCTGTAAACTCTTACGCACAAACAAATCCACTAGCACAAGCACCCACTATTACACAAAATTTTGGTACAACTACATTTTCGACATTGGCTGCTAATTTTGCCGCTTGGACTGTAAACAGCTCACCAATAGGTTCGCAAGGAAATGCTGAAAGTAGCACAACAAGTGGTAATGCCACTATCAGTGCAGCATCAGGAACACAAACAACCGGAGGTTGTTACGGTTATGCTGTAAGCAGTAACGGACGTTTTTATATTCAAACGAGTAGCAACGGAACAAACGGAACAAATCAATTGGCGGGAGCAATTAATGCAACAGGTTTGGGAAGCATTGTCATTGCTTATGATATTGAAATGATTTCTGCTAATCCAAGAACAATAGGAGTTGAATTGCAATACAGGATAGGAACATCAGGTGCTTGGACAAATGTTAGCGGAACGGTTTACTCACATACCAGCACCGACCGAAGCAATGGAAATGTAGATAGCTATAATGTAACATTACCCGCAGGAGCAGATAATAATGCTGTGGTACAAATTCGTTGGGCTACATGGAGAGGCTCGCAAACAGGTAATAGTTCAGGGATTGCTATTGACAATATTTCAATTATGGCTTCCACCTTTCAATCAACATATTATTTCCGGTCTAAACAAAACGGGAACTGGAACAGCATAACTACATGGGAGGTATCTCCTGACAACAGTACTTGGAGTAATGCTGCTACAACTCCTAACTATGGTGCTAATACAATTACAGTTTCAGTTGCAGACAGCGTTTCAATAACTGCAACAGATACTATAGATCAGGTGGTTGTGAATGGTATTTTGAGTTATGAAGATGTTGTTGGTTCAACACCTGCCTTATACAATGGTACAGGAACTGAATTAACCATCAACGGGAAATTTTACGATGCAGGCCCAAATTCTATTACTTGGCTCTCTGGTGCTACATGGAGTTTAGGAAGTGGTGGTTACATAATACGTAACAGGGGAACATCTTCTAATAATTGGCGTGATAATTACGCTGGAGGCATATCTACTATTCCTGCTTCCTCTCACTGGATTGCGCGCAAAAATAGCTCTGACAATCCTACATTAACTACTATTGGTGGGATGTATTATCCTAATTTAACGATAGAGAACTATACAGGTTCAAGTTGGGTAACAAGCCCAACTTCTTCTTTTACCGGTTCAACCAGTGCACCAGTTATTAAAGGCAGTTTAGATATTGGAGGATTTGGTACTAATACTGTTTCATTTTTAAACAGCAGTACAGCTACAGCTGCTGTTTACATATTGGATGAATTATTGGTAAGAACAGGAAACACATTACGTAATCAAGGTACAGGCTTTCAGGTTGAAGGCGATCTCACAATCAACGGTACTGTAGATTATGGAACTACCAATGCAGCCTTTATATTATCGGGAAATCAAAACCAAACTCTTTTGGGTAATCTTAACTTTAAGAATTTAGAATTATATAAAGCATATACGAACTATACCGCGACTCTTCAATCACCGGCAACAATAGCAAACAAATGTACTTTCACAAAAGGTTATTTAATTACAACGTCAACCTATCTGTTAACTTTTAGTGATACCTCAACTGCTAGCGGTGTCAGTGACAGCTCATTTGTAAAAGGGCCGGTAAAAAAAATCGGCAATACAGCTTTTACATTTCCTACTGGTAAAAACACAAATTATCAGCCAATAAGTATTTCAGCTCCTTCAAATAGTGCTGCTGCTTATACAGCAGAATATTTCTATCAGAACGCTGCACTTGGCGCAAGTAAAGAAGCAACCATTGACTCTGTGAGTGATTGTGAATATTGGACATTGAATAATGTGGGTACAGTTTACCCTGTTAGTGTTACAGTTGGCTGGAACAGCCAGAGCTGCTATACTGCGGGTAGTTCAATTTCTAAGCGTTTGACTGAATGGGATGGTACAAAATGGATTGATTTGGGCAATAGTGCAAACGCTCCTTATACCGTTACATCTGATACTCTTATTAGTTCATTCGGAACTTTTACATTGGCTAAAGATATCTGTGATATTGCAACCTCAACAAATTTTGCAATCAATGTAGATGGGGTTGCACAAGCTGAAATGCAAACTCAGCAATCTAAATTGTTTCACTTTGTTGCTCAGTATACAGATATGGATATAACCATATTAAATTATTTGAACGGTTATAACGATAAAATAGATAGCATTATTCTATGGAGTAGTAGTTGTTCCAGTTTAACTAAACTCAAAAGTGATACGGCAACAAGTATAAATGACAGTGTTTTTAACATAAGTACAACAAGTTTAACAATTGGAGATTCTTATTATCTGGAAGTGCGTAAAGGTAATGCAACTGATACAATATTATATGGTACCAGTCTGCAAATGCCGCAATCTGCTTGCCCTACATGCAATGCGGCTGCCATTGTCGACCAATGTAATTTAGTTTGTAATAGCAATTTTGAATATAAAACAGGTGTCGGTCAGCCACAGGGCACTGGCGGGGCATTTCTCGTAGGTGGTTTACCCTATGAGCCTATCCAATATATTTGCTCTTGGGAAAATGGTTCTTCCTCGTCATCGGATTATTTTAATGCAGCTTCAACTGGCACATCTGCTGGCACATGTAGTGTACCTCTTAACAGTGCAGGAACTCAAACATCACATAATTCAGCACCATCAAACGCTTATGCAGGATTTTACGCATGGTCTGTTGGCGGACCAATAACAGGTCCCAACTATCATGAATACATCACTCAAAAATTAAGATTCCCTTTAGTTGCTGGCGTTACTTATAAAGCATCAATGTGGGTAAGTTTAGCTGAGGCTAGCAATTATGCTACAAATAACCTTGGTATGTATTTCAGCGCAGCACCAACAAATTTTACTGGCTATGGACTGTTAGCGGTTACGCCCCAAATTTCATCGTCTTGTAATTATCCGGGGACTTGGATAACGGATAGATCCAATACATGGGTAAAAATTGAAGGAACAATTACAGGGGCAGGGCAGCAATACCTTACAATTGGAGGGTTTAATAATGCTAATACCTTCACAGGGAATTTTGGCACCGGAAATCATTGGGCTGGGGCATATTATTACTTAGATGAAGTTTCTGTAGAACCTATACCATATACAATTTCGGCTACACCAAACCCCAGTTGTTTAGGTGGAACTGTTGCACTAAGTACTAATGCGACTACCGCCATACTTTGTCCAAACGGTCTGCCAATTAACCCAAGCGTAACTTGGTCGTCTGTACCATCTTCAACTTTCTCTCCAACTTTTGGAGTAAGTACCACCGCTACCCCTTCAACTGTAGGAACTACTATTTTTACCGCTACAGCAAATTATCATACAGGTTGCGTAATTGCTCAGACAGCAAACGTAACAGTTAGTTCTTCATCATTAACAATAAGTGTTAATTCACGCACTATTTGTTTAGGAGAAACGGCAAGTCTTGCTGCATCCGGGGGGACAACTTATACATGGAGCTCAGGTGCTACCTCTACAGGAGTTAATACCGCTAACGCCTCACCTCTTACTACTACATCTTATACTGTTACCGGAACTACTGGAGGATGTTCAGCGACAGCTGTCAGTACTGTTACGGTTATTCCAGGAGCATCTTGGCCTAAGGCTCCTCCAGGAACATCCGGTGATGGTGTTGCTAGTAGTATTGTCCGTGATAATATAGGCAATACATATATTGCAGGTTATTATAGCGGTACCACTACTTTTGGATGCTGTACCCCTTTGACGAGTGTAGGAAATAATACAATTTATGTTGCAAAGTATAATGATTGTAATGATTTACTCTGGGTACAGGAGGCTGTAAATTCTGCTTCTTCATGGGGGGAAGCAATGGGAGTGGCTGTCGATAACTCAGGTAACGTTTACATAACAGGGGACTTTCAAGGGACTGTAGATTTTGGAGGAGGAAATTCACTTACTGCCACCTCTTATTATTATACTACAGGTCTTGTCACGTTTGTAAGAGATATTTTTATTGCTAAATATGATGCTGGTGGTAATATTTTGCAAGCTGTTGTGGCAGGTGGCCAGACTGACGATTTTTCGAGAGGTATTACTGTTGATAATTCCGGAAATTTATACATTACCGGAACTTCAGGCAGCGATACCAATCCTGCTGATTTTGGTGGGCAGTCTTTTACAGGGTATGAATGGGGGGAATTTTTCCTTGCAAAATATTCTTCCAGCAATTTAAGTACTGGAATATGGGTAAAAGATGCAGGTGGTGCAACGGACAGTCATGGCTCAGCTATTACCTTAGACAATAGTGGAAACATATATGTTACTGGTGTTTTTAGTGGTACTGCAAGTTATGGAGGAGGTTTATCCTTAACTTCATTTGGATTTAAAGATATGTTTTTGGCCAAGTATAACTCCAGCGGAACAGCCCAGTGGGCAAAAAAAGGAGGCGGTACTTCAGATGATTATGGAGAGGATGTCTATGCTGATGCAAACGGGAATATATATGTAACTGGTAAATTCGCATCTTCAACCGCCAGCATTAATGGACAAAGTATTAGTATTATAGATCCTACTAATCATGACAGCGAACATTTCGTTGCCGTATGTAACGCAACAAATGGCAACGTTTCATGGGCAAAAGTATCCGGTGGTACTTCGGCTATTTTTATGGGAGGTGCTCCAATACCACCTCAAACTAATGTAATTGCTGATGGGAACGGCAACGTTTATGTCGGTGCAACCTTTTCGACTTCCGCTGATTTTGGGTCTTTAGGCACCTTAACCAGTGCAGGCTCTCATGAGTTGTATATTGTAAAATATGATAATACAGGTAGTGAAGAATGGGTAATGCAAACGGGTAATGGGATTTTTAGTTCCGTACATACTCCAGCTAATGCAGCTCTGACAGGCATTGCTATGGATGCAGGAACCGGATTATTCTATACATCAGGATTTTATATGGGAACTGTGGTCTTTGGCTCTACTTCTGTTACAGCATCTTCTGGCACTTATAATTCCAATATTTTTGCAGCAAGGCTGGAAGACTACGTAACGTATGGTAACTTTAGGAAATTTACAAAACCTGCTGAAACCAGCTCTGAATTAAATAAAGATGTCAGTATTTATCCGAATCCAACTACGGGTAATGTTTTACTACAAAATCTACAAAATGAAACTGCCCAGATTGAAGTAACCGATATGCTTGGTAAGGTTATTATCCAGCAATTGATTTTAGAATCTGGGGAAAGTTTTTCATTTGATTTAAGTGATCAGGCTAGGGGACTTTATTTTGTTAAAATAAAAATTAATTCTACCTTACAGGTACGTAAAATAAATAAACAATAACCTTTGAACTTGATACAATATATTTTTTGTTTTTTATTCTATCTGGTTTCAAATTTTTTATTTGCCCAGAAGGAAAACAATATATGGCATTTCGGACAGAATGCCGGGCTCAATTTTAATTCAGGAAGTCCTGTAGCATTTACAAACAGTGCAATGAATTTGTTGGGAGGCAGCGCAAGTATTTGTGATAGCAGTGGTTCCCTATTGTTTTATACTGATGGAATCACCGTTTGGAATAAAAATAATATTCCTATGCCAAATGGTGATAGTCTAACGGGATATATTGTTTCATCACAACCTGCGCTTATTGTGAAACAGCCAGGTAATAACAGTATTTATTATATTTTTACAGCGGATGATCCATATAGTTTTCCTGTTAATTATGGATTCCGGTACTCCATTGTTAACATGGGTTTAGAGGGAGGTTTGGGAGATGTAACACAAAAAAACACATTGTTATTTCTCCCTACCACCCGACAACAAACCGCTATAAAGCATTGTAATAATAGGGATGTATGGATTATTGCCCATGAAAGTGATACTACTATTTTTCGCAGCTATTTGCTCAGCGATACTGGGCTTTCAGCTCCAATTAATAGTTATACAGGATTGGGTAATGCTTCAAGCAATAGTCAAGGGACCTATCTTAAACCTTCACCTTTAGGAAATAAAATAGCTCAAACAATAGGTAATTTATCCACCCTGCCAACGCAAATTTTTAATTTTAATAGGAGTACAGGCGAACTTACTTTATTTGCTGCATTTGCAACGTTATCTGGAGGAGGAGGCTCTGATGTTGAGTTCTCACCTGACGGAAAAAAGTTGTATCTAGCCACTGAAATGACCCCGCCTCTTCTTAACAAATTTGTTATATACCAATATAACTTGCTAGCAGGCTCTTCCATTGACATAGCTAATTCCCAACTTCAGGTTGGTGTTGTTGAAAAACAATGTTTTGCTTTGCAAATGGCACCAGATGGCAAAATTTACACGGCTCGAAAAAATAAAGATTCACTGGGAGTTATTAACAATCCGAATCAGTTGGGAATAGCTTGCAATTATGTGGACAATGGAGTGTCTTTAGCGAGCAAAGTGTGCCAGCTCGGCTTACCAAATTTTTTTTACATGCATCCTATTGTTCCAACAGTTATTAGTAGTTTCAATTATACCGATACCCTCTATGGTGATACCACTTTGTTTAATATTTCAAATGTCTCAGACATTGATTCAGTAGTATGGAACTTTGATGATATCCCAACAGGTCTTGAAAATACTTCATCCTCTTTCACTCCTTCACATATTTTTTCTTCTAGTAAGATATACAATGTACAACTTATAGTATACTATTCATGCAGTATCGATACTATTAATAAATCCATATTAATTGATTTAGAAAATGGTTTGGCAAGTATAAAAAAAGATGATAGAATATTAAAGATTTATCCCAACCCCACCACAAATCAAATCGCAATCGAATTTGAGCTAAAAGAAATAAAAAACACTTCAATTGAAATAAAAAACATTTTAGCACTTACAATTAAAACAATTGATTGCACAGCCTTTTCAAAGGGAAAGAATAAAATTGAAATTGATATAAGTGAATTTTCAAAAGGAGTATATTTTATACACTTGCAAGGTGAAAATAAAATATTGAGCAAGAAGTTTGTGAAACAATAAATATAGAGAAGTTCAGATAGTGTACATTATTGAATTTCTTGCTTAACTAAAAAATGTTTCGAGTCTATATAGAATTTCCATTTACTCTGTCTATTTCACCGTTAAACAACCAAATACTCCCTTTTACTCATTGTAGTACATTCTAATTGATTTTCTTTCATAACCTTGTACAGAAATAACTTTAACAAATATCTCAATTTATGAAAAAAAAATTACTATTTATTATAGCAGTAATAAACTTTGTTTCTACAAATGCACAAACAATTGCAGGAAGCAATTTAGATATTAACAATATAAAAGCAGCTATTAATGCTGACGGAGGTTTGTTTTGGGATAACGTTAATTCTGTATTTGAAGTACCAAATGGAAGTGGTAAAAGCACAATTTATGCGAGTGGTTTATGGATGGGCGGCTATGATCAGGGAGGGCAACTCCATCTTGCAGGACAAACATACAGGCAAACAGGCGTAGATTTCTTTTCTGGGCCAATTGATACCACAGGGACTTACGGTGCTAGCTATGATTCCACTTGGAATAGGGTATGGAAAATAAGTAAATGTGCTATTGACGCATATCAAAATTGGATGACTGGTGGTAGCATAGGTTCAAATCCTTTGCTTTCAGGTAATAGTGCTGATACATCTGCAATGGAAGTAATTACACATTGGCCTGCATTTAATATGTTTGGGCAGCCTTTAGCTCCATTTGTTGATGTAGATTTCAATGGAATTTATGATCCTTCATCAGGGGATATCCCTTTAATAAAAGGAGATCAAGCTATATTTTTTGTGTACAATGATAGTAGAGGAATACATACCGAAACAGGAGCATTACCTTTAGGAGTAGAAATACAGGGCATGGCTTATGCTTATAACTGCTCAAATGATAGTGCGCTCTACAATACAATATTCACTAATTATAAAATAATTAATAAATCCGCTATTATCCTTGATTCAGTGTTCATCGGCAATTGGACAGATAGCGATATTGGATTAGTTCAAGACGATTATATTGGTTGCGATGTAATACGTGGGGCTTACTATGGATATAATGGAACAGCAATTGACGGAAGTGGACAATCAGAAGCTTATGGCGCTAATCCGCCTGCACAAGCTGTTCTGTTTTTAAAGGGTCCTTGGGCTACCCCCAATGGCATAGATGACCCATTAGGCTCTGTACCTAACGGAATAAATTATGGTGATGGTATTACTGATAATGAACGTTTAGGCATGTCAAAATTCATGTGTTTTAATAATAACACAAATCCGGTTAACGGGAATCCCACTACAGGTGATGATGCTTATCAATATTTATCAGGTGCGTGGAGAAATGGAACACACTGGACTTACGATGGAGACGGAACAACCGGTTCTCAAATATGTGACTTTATGTATCCGGGAACATCTGATTCTTTGGGTTTCGGAATAGGTGGTGATTTATATAATCCTATTTATATGCCTGCCTGGGATGAATTAACGGCTAATCACACTCCTGGGGACAGAAGAGGACTTGGTTCTTATGGGCCCTTTACTTTTATGCCTGGAACCACTCAGGAAATTGATTTTGCATATGTATATGGTCGTGCAACTACAGGAGGAAACTTAGCAAGTATAGATATTATAAAAAATCGTATAGACAGTATTCAACAAAAATTCGACTTTACCCAATTTAATTTAATTTCAGGATGTGGATGTAATAGCACAACAGGAATAAATGATTTAGCGATAAATAATGCTTTCACCATTTACCCAAATCCGGCTTCAGATAAAATCACAATTGAATTTGAAACAGCAACAAGTGCTATTACAATTGAAATAAAAAATGTATTGGGACAAACTGTTTATTCTGAAGCACTAAAAAACACAATTGGTAAACAATCGATAAGCATTGATTTATCAATGCTTTCAAAAGGTATTTATTTTGTACAGAAGTACGATGGAAAGTCAGTAATTAACAACAAGATTATAAAACAATAATTAATTACTTTCAAATTTTTTCTTTGAAAATATTATAAAGGCGTGATGCTTGGAAACAATCTTCCAGAATATTTCAAATCATTACTTTTATATTTATTCACATTGCAATAATCTTTTTATAATCTCGTTACCGAGTAAATTAATTAGTCATTCAATGAGATTACTATTTTCTTTTCTACTTATTGCCTTATCTTACTTCTCTCTCCCAAACATGGTCTAACCTTGGTTCCGGTTTAAGCAATAATGCCTTAGCATTAACAAAATACAATGACTCTATTTACGCTGCCGGAGAATTTAAATATGCTGGTGGAAATCCGGCAAACAGAATAGCAAAATGGAATGGCAACTCATGGGATTCGCTTGGTGCAGGTTTTAACTGGTATGTAAATACGTTAGCATCCTATAACGGAGAGTTGTATGCAGGGGGGCAATTTACTACTTCCGGTAATAATACTGTAAATAGTATTGCAAAATGGAATGGTTCTGTTTGGGATTCGGTAGGCTCTGTAAACGCTTATAGCGTTAATACCGTACTGGAATACAATGGTGAATTGTATGCAGGCGGGGGAATAGGTTCAGTTGATGGATTGCAGGCTAATAACATTGCTAAATGGAATGGGAGCAATTGGACTGCCATTGGAAATGGTTTGAATCATTTTGTGTACACCTTATGTATATACAATTCTGAACTATATGCAGGAGGAAATTTTTTTATGTCAGGTGGAGTTTCCGTAAACCATATCGCCCGTTGGAATGGTATTAATTGGGATTCTCTGGGAGCGGGATTAAATGGAGTTGTTAAAGCAATGACTGTACATAATGGAGAACTCTATGTAGGAGGAAGTTTTACCACCGCAGGCGGACCCCCCGCTAACCGAATTGCAAAATGGAATGGAACAAACTGGCAACCCTTAAGTACTGGCATAAATGGAAGTGTATTAGCACTTGCCTCCTACAATGGAAATTTATATGCAGGAGGCTATTATACAAATGCCGGAGGTATATCGACAAATTGTATAGCAAAATGGGATGGAACAAACTGGTCTGATATAGGAGCCGGTTTAAATCAGGATGTACATGCAATATACGCAGATAGCAGTGATTTGTATATTGCTGGTTCCTTCACATTTGCAGGTGGTGTTAATGCCAACTATATTGCAAAATGGTCAACTGTTGTTGGGATTAAAGAGGGGAATAGTGAAGAAATTCTTATAGTTTATCCCAACCCTTCACAATCCCAAATTACAATTGAATTTGATTTAACTGAAACAAAAAATGTTTCCATTGAAATAAAAAATATTTTGGGACAAACAGTTAAAACAATTGATAGCAGCGTATTTTTAAATGGTAAAAACAAAATTGAAATTGAAGTAAGTGAATTTACAAATGGTGTTTATTTTGTAAGGTTGCAAAATAGCAAACAAAATATTACTAAAAAAATTATTAAGCATGGATGAAATAAGATTAATAATAGGAAGGCATAATGCTTATTCCTACTTTACTGAAAATCACAAAACAGGTAACCTGTGGGTAGTATTCTAAACCGTTTCTTTCGCTTTATTTTTGCCATATTAATGAAAATATACGCAACTGGTTATATATTCAGATATTAGTCATAAATTACAAAAGATGAGACATATTTTATTCAAAGGGCAATAACATTTTATGAATTATAAAATCCTTATTTTTTTTTATTCTATTATATATTTTTGTCCAGGAAGTCTCTTAGCTCAACATATTCTAAAAGGGCAGGTAGCTGACAAAATCACAAAAGAAGTATTAGCATACGCTACAGTTTATTCTCTGTCGGGCTCAACTGTAACCAATGAAAATGGTGTGTTTCTTTTAAAAGCAACTGATTCAGTAAGATGGATTTCGGTAAGATATGTTGGCTATAAAACAGAGACTTTTTTTGTAAAAGAAAATTCAGAGGATATTTTGCTTTATCTGGAACCTATTGCATCTAAATTAAATGAAGTAATTGTGTCAGTGTATGAAGACGACACACCTTACATATTGTTTACTGAAGCAATCGAGTCGTTTTACAAAACTTCTCAAAAAATGTCAGATTCAAAAGCATTTTTCAGGTCGTATACAACTGTTGACGAAATATATCCTGCTGAACTGTTTGAGGCGTATTATAATGTCAAATGCAATTCGCTTGAAATAAAAGATGCAAAACTGAAGGCCGGCAGATTTTTGCTGCCAAAACAAACCTCATTTCTTAACATGAGTTCGCTTACATTAATAGAATTGTTTAAGCCTTTTCTTAATACTACGGAATCAATTTTCCCTTACACTCCTTTTACAATGACCGCATGGAGACACCTGAAACGCAATTATTCAATTTTCATATTAGACAAAACGCCATTAGAAAACGACACTCTGGTGCATTTTCGATTTATAGCAAGAGATTCTATTAATTCTTTTTCAGGCGAATTGTTTTATTTTATAAAAAAACAAAGGATGGAGAAGATTATCCTGAAAGCGGCTAATGTAGCAACAATTCCCTTCGTTTCAATAGCGAACAGGGTAAAAAATAAATTCTCAGACCTTTCTTATTCTATTGAAATGGGATTCGATTCTTTTCAAAATAAAACTTTGCTAAATTATATTGTTTTTAACTATCAATTTGATGCCAATAGCCAAAACCAGACAAGACACATTTTTACTTCTATGAAATTATTTTTGTATGATTATGGAACGAAATTCCAACTACCAATTCTTCACTCTATAACTAATAAGACGGATTACCAACTTATAACTTATTTTCCTTATAATAACTATTTTTTCATGCGGAATCCGGAAATTGCGGAAAATGATGCAGAAAAACAGTTGAGGCTGGCTTTTAATTCCATTCCATGTTATGACAGCAGAAATGAAAACGATTCCATCCCTTTCCTTCCGAAAAGAATTGAACACTGGACCAAAGATTGGAAACCGGATCTGTCATTAGTAGGAAACAAACCAATAGGAGATTCCCACGCGCGGCTTAAACATTATAAATATGAAGGTAAAAAAGCTGAATGGGATTCTTCATTTGCTTCAACAATGCTATACCTTGATTATGATTGCTATTCCGACACTATTATTTTCAACACTTCCGCTTTAGTTGATTACAAGTATAGTTACCTGCTCGATCCGGATTCTGTTACAATCGGTTACTTTACTATGTATCTTGATATGTCAAAAATTGCAGCTGATAAAATGCTATGGGAGGCAAGAAAAAAATATTCAACCCGCTGCCCAACTGAAGAGGAGGCGATAGAATTGTACGATAAATATAATAGTTCATATGAATTAGACATATACAATTTATATTGTAACTCTAACTCCAAAATGAAATTGACTTTCTACCCCTCTCTAAAAAGATTAGTAAAGAGCAATTTAAAATATGCGGAAAAAATGACACAGTAATCCTTTTCTCTTTTTAAAGTATGTTAGCAAAAAAATAAATTTTTATTTTTGCGTTGTTGGTATATGTGTCGATGGGGGGCCAGTTTGTTAATATTGGAGATTATAGTACTCAGCTTTCTATTAAATAAAGTTAGATTATCGTCTAATTCTACTATATCCTTTGGTTCCGCCAACAATGCCTAATGTACTTAATCCTAGTATTGTGAGGGGTTTGCTTTCAAAAATTAATCCCAAAATTGAAGTAACTACCGCCACTACCATCGCTGCATCAGCTATTTTATCAACTGCCTCAGAAGTGTGTTCATCTCGAACGATTAAGTTTACAAAAATCTGACAATTATAATTTACCCAAGTATATTTTTTTCCTTTTAATACTTCAGCAATTGCTCGTTGAACAATTTCCTCTGGAGAAAATCGCACCTTGCGTTTATCCCATAAGGGTTTTCGGGAGTTGTTAAAATTATCAAACAAATCAAATGTAGGCCGTTTATTAGAGAAATGATTATGTGCCACCCAGATGCGACCATATTTATCCTTACCAATAATTATCCCGGGATGAAAGACTTCAGTAACAGTGTCGATTTTCTCCCTTGTAATTACTTTCCCTGAATTTTCATATTGAAAAATTTCAGTCAATTCTAAATTTGCTTTCAACAACGAGAGTTCAAACAGATTATCTATATTATACCGCGACAAAACCGGGTAATCCTCTTTATGAAACACCTTTTATTGATATAGGTGATGGAATGTATCAAGTGTTTGAAGTTAAGCAAGTAATTCACGCAATCGAAAATTTATTGGAAAAACTTTGTACAAGTTCAATAGTAAATACTACAAAGTATATTGAGAAGAAAGGAAAATTATTAGAAGATAGAGTCGTTAATTTATTCACAGATTTTTCAGGAAAAGATTGCAAAGTTTATAAAGGCTATTATGTTGACGGTTGCGAACAAGATGTATTAATCCTTTGGAAGAAATATGCTTTTATTATTGAAGCAAAAGGCTATTCCCTTTCCGAACCTTTTAGAGATCCCTGCCGTGCATTTGTTCGTATTAAAAGTGATTTTGATGCTTGTATAGGATATGGCTATAAGCAAACAAGACGAGTTGAAGAAAAGTTTATTGCCGGAGCTCCATTACAGATAACTAATAAGAATGGTAATCTGATTGAAGAAATTGAAACGAATCATTATGAAGAAGATTTTTCGATTATTATGAATATTAAATCATTTGGGCAAATCCAAATTGATCTTTCAACTTTATTAAAATTGCCCAACGAAGATGATGTATTCCCTTGGGCAATTAAATTAGATGATTTGGAAGTTTTTCTTTTGACATTAAAAGAAAAAGGTAAGAACCAAATGGATTTTGTAAATTATTTATTAATGCGTAAAGAACTTCATGGCAAATTAATTTGCTCTGATGAATTAGAAGTATGTGGAGGTTTTATTATCGGAAAATTAAATAAAAAAACTATAGAAAAAGCAAATATCATTCTTACAGCTCCAGATTTAACTGCTGTTTTCGACATGCAGTACAATAAAGTAATGGGGTTTAAGAACGAAAAATATTTAATCGAGAAGAAAAGTGGGAAAACTATTTTTTTGTGATATGAACTACCAATTATATAACCCACCTCTTTCATTGAATTTCTCAGAATCAAATTTAATTTGTTCAATGGCATTGTCTATTCCAACACTCAGTATGGGTTGGCTGTATCGATGTTTTCCTGAATCATTATCAAAAAAACGTCCGGCTGGATCAATCATAACATAGGACGCACGCATCAGCTGATTCGTTTCCGGCACAATGGTAGTAAATTGTTTTGCTTTTTCATTTAAATTTAAAAACGCACCAAATTTTTCATGGGAGATAGAATAGTCCTCATAATGCAAATCATTTTGTCCAGCCACCGGAAGCACTTGAAATATTTTCCATCTTTCCGGCTTAACCTCCGCCATTAACTCCCACAAAGGTTCTTGCCAGTTTAATTGATGCACTACTGTATTTATTTTAATTCTCATTCCTAATCTTCGCGCTTGTTCAATAAGCAATCGGTATTGCTCCTTTGCAATAGGCTGTCTACTTGCCAATGCCCTACCGGAAGAAGTATTTGTTTCGGTATTTAAACTATCAATGCTTAAAGTAAGCCATCTTAAATTCCGGGATAGATCGCGTAACAATTCAGGCTTCTTTAACAGCATCCAACCATTCGTGACTAAATTGGTTGTCATTCCGCTTTCCCTTGCTAACAAAATCAAATCACCAATCCACGGACAGAGTGTAGGCTCGCCTCCGGCAAATGTTATTTTTTGAAACCCGCTTTCGGAAAGGAGTTTAACTACTTGCATAGCCTGTTCCTTGGGCAAGTGGCCTTTTGGTAGAATAGTTTTCTTCACATCCTGAAATGATGCAAAGCAAAATTTGCAACGAAAGTTGCATGGCTCCCATAAATGGAAATTTACACTAACTAAATTATTCTTTTTCATGTTCCTGTTTTTATTGATTGGCATCAGAGCCTAACAGGAAGCATGTTTTATTTATTCAAAATAGTTTATAGTATAATCTCCAATTAAAATATTTTTCATCGAAATATTATCGTTTTTTTTGATAAAATCCCAAACCGAACCCATGTTTAAAGCATTGCATAGATCATCTGCTGAACAAAGCGAATTGCCTTTTTTCCATAAACTAAAATCAAGTTTTTCAGAATTTTGTTTTATGAAATCAATGAGAATGTCATTTATTTCTAAAGTGGTTTTCATATCATTTCTCAAGCCTGTCATCACTTCCAA
This sequence comes from Bacteroidota bacterium, assembly GCA_040388455.1. Classification (GTDB taxonomy): domain Bacteria; phylum Bacteroidota; class Bacteroidia; order 2-12-FULL-35-15; family 2-12-FULL-35-15; genus 2-12-FULL-35-15. The sequence continues at coordinate 64,749 of JAZKBX010000038.1, read as the reverse complement.
ATATTCAGATGGAATAGAACCATTGAATTTCATACTCATAGCAATTTCGAAAAAATTCAACAAATAAAATTTTCGGTTAGTTAAAATGATCTTAAGGTCAAAGCTGGAAGCAATAAAACCGTTATATCCATTAACAATCAACTTACTTTGCCCTTCTTCAAGAGTAGAAGATACTGCAAGCGGTACAATTTTTAAATCTGTAATTTCTAATTCTGTTTCAAGCAATTCCTTTATATTTTTCCAATTAGCTTTTAGATAATTAATATCTTTCCCTAACTGAGAAATAGCTTTTTTAATGCCCGAATCTTCAGTAAAGTGCATATGAATTTCGCGAACACTGGAGCGATAGAAGGTAGATTTTATTTCGCCAATAAATAGGGTTTTTTCTTTTAGGGCTAATAAATCAATCTCTCCACGCCCTTCAATATATTTGTGATTTTTTATTGTTTTATATTCATTTTCTTTAAACCAATATGCTAAATTATCCTCTGTATTCCGGCTAAATAACTTTGTTGGACTATCTTCATCTTTTTTCCTGTCATTTTGTAGCATCACATTTTGTAGCATCACCGAATAATTTTTGTTTGAAAGGATGCCAG
>JAZKBX010000038.1:0-64140 GCA_040388455.1 Bacteroidota bacterium | reverse complement strand
ATCCAATAAATATTTCGCCCAATTTTGACAAAGGGTTTATCGCTTATATTTATTCGGAAAGTTTTAGGATCTGATAAATTATTGGTAAAAAGAGAAAGACTATATCGCCCTGCATCTTTTTCTGTCTTGTTTATTACTTCGGCCTGTTTAACAAGCATATCGAACTCTCTAAATAAAAGTGGCAATGCACTATTTTTATATTCCCGATCATTATATATTATTATATCGAGCATAATCTTATACGGGTTTTCGGAATTCCAATTAAGAATCCGTTGTTCGATAAAATTATTCCATCGAATATTTGACCAACCTCCCAATGAATTTATAGTTTTAAAAAAGGAAATTGGTTCAATGAAATCATTGTCATTAATTTGTATTTTTTCCGGAAAGCCTGCATCTATATATTGAAAACAATTAGCCCAAATATTTTTATCTCCAATTTTGTTGTACCAACTTCTTTCAGAGCTTTCGATCTCATCTATTATATCGGGATATTGAAAGGCTAATGAATTAGCGTAGTAATTTGCCCAATATTGATACTTCTTTCCGTCATTTCTGTATTTTAGATAATTCGTTTCATTGATTGGCTTAACATTCGCAGTCTTGATATCAAAAAAAGACAAAGTAAATTCTTGAATGCAATATTTATCGTATACGTAATTAATTTCCACTAATTTACCAAAGGAATTAAATACTCTGGCAATGTCTTGATCGCCCTTGTATAAAAGCTCTCCCAAGAGTTTAATTCCAAATTCGTAAAGTGCCTCATCGGAATGGATGTTTACAACTGGTTTGTTTAGGATTTTGATTCCCCTGAATCTATGGTTTAATATCTCGTTTATAATTTCAGTTAAAGGGTAGTCTCTATTACGTTCCATTCTCTTAGTAATTCGTTCTTTTTCAAAATAAAAGCTACAAATTATCAATAACTCTTCAAGGTGGAAACTTGATAAAAACGAATTATGCTTTTCGAGTTCTATTTCAATTTCTTGAAAAATATTTTTCCAATATTCTATTTCTAAAATAAAGGAAGGATCGCTTGCAAACATTTGTTTTAAAGAAGCGAGATGAACATCGCGCTTAAAGACTTTTGATTCTTTTATTACTGATTTTAAAACATCCAAATTGTTTTTGAAAAAGAAGGATAAAATCTCAGGAGATGCTGTTTTAGATTTGAAATACAAGGAAAGAAATTTATGTCCACTTAAATCCTTATTAGCAACTTGCCAAAATTCAGAAAAATCAATTGATTTTTCTGATAATGCCTGCTGAATAAAGTTTATAGCTTTTAAAGGATTGGGAGACTTAGCCTCCCGAAAAAACCTATTGAAGTTGAATTTGTCCATTCTTTTATTATTTGGTTGGCAAATGAGCCAAAAGAAATGGATAAACAAATGTACAATTTTTTTAATCTATCTTCAAAAGGAAATATAAATCAAATTTTTGAATGAAAGTATTTGCCTAAAAAGTCGTTCTCTAACTTGTTAATTTCAAATCCTAGATAACTTTGATGAAGCGTACTAGCAAATAAATCAAATATAAAAAAAATTGACGAAGTATTACTTGCGATAAAACTTGGAATTCCGATAATTCACGAGATTTCTTGGAATTTCACGAGAATTCTAGGCCCGAATCAATAGGGGGCGGAGTTTAGATTGGTTTTTGAAATGCAGAAATTTGGGGAAAATTTCGGAAATATCCAAGCAGATAGAATTTTGATGGGACGTAGAAGCCAAGTATAAATATCACAGAAATTTAGCACTGGCTATTTCATTCTAATTTTCAAGAATATCCTATATTATAAGTATCTTTAATCCCCCGCATAAGAAGCGGATTTAAGAATGAACGAGTCGGATTTTATTAAACATTATATCGCCAACGCTGCTCAATTCATGTGGTTTTTAGGCGCAGGTACTTCGCGAACAGCTGGAATGCCGACTGCTGTCGATTTAATATGGGATCTTAAGTTAAAGCATTATTGTCGAGAAGAAAATCAAGACATCAAAACACACGATATTAATAATGAGAACATCAAAAACCGTATTCAGTCTTATATGGACAGCAAAGGGTTTCCAAAGCTATGGAGTCCAGAAGAATACTCATTCTATTTTGAACTAACGTTTGGCACCAACTACGATTCACAGCAAAAATATCTTGCAGAACAACTCTCTAACACTAAGATTTCTCTAAACATAGGTCATAGAGCTTTAGCTGGTTTAGTCAAACTTAACAAGGCGCGAATTATTTTCACGACAAACTTTGACGAGGTCATCGAAACCGCCTGTGTTAAAGTTGCCAATACTACACTAACAACTTTTAATCTTGAGGGTTCATACGCAGCACTTGCTGCACTTAATGCAGAACGCTTTCCATTTTATGCTAAAATTCATGGCGATTTCAAATATCGAAGCGTAAAGAATCTATCGCAAGATTTAATTTCAAACGACATTGAAATTCAAAAATGTTTGATTGCTGCATCAGCGAGGTATGGTTTAATTGTGAGTGGATATAGTGGTCGTGACGCTAACGTTATGGCAATGCTTTCTGAAGCATTGCAACAGCATAATGCTTTTCCAGCGGGTCTTATTTGGACAGTACCTAACATGAAAAACATTTTGCCGATTGTAACAGAATTGATTTCGGCAGCGCAAGCAAAAGGTATAAATGCCCATATTGTTGAAACTGGGCCATTTGATAGTATGATGTCTAAAATTTGGCGCCAACTGACGGATCGGAATATTGAGGTTGATTCAAAGGTAAACACAGTTACAACAAAGAATGTCAAAATACCAATGGCGAGTAACGGCACATCGTTCCCTGTACTTAGAACGAATGCTTTGCCTATTATATCATTACCTAGCCAGTGTGCTATTATTGAAACCAAAACCGTGTTAAACTCACATGATGTTAAAGAGTTGCTAATTAAGAATCGCTCACGTGCGATTGTTTCGCGTGCAGAATCAATCCTTGCATGGGGTAGTGAGGAGGATATTAATAAGGCTATTGGAACCGAAAATATTCAGGGTGTATCCCTTCATACTTTTGACAATCCAGAAAAATTAGTCTTAAGTATTACTGGTTATCAAGCATTCTTTGAAAGGGCATTGGTTATTTCGCTATGTGATCAAAGACCTATTGCTATGAAAAATGATAAGGGTTTTGTGCTGACCATTCTACCTAAAGATGCTGGAGATAATATATTTCTGCCACTCAAAGAAGCACTGCGCGATAAAAATAGGAATCTCGGTAACATAACAGGGAGTGCAGGCTACTTAAGTAATGCCACATGGTCTGAGGCAGTGAATATTAAATTAGAAAACCGTAATGGAAACTTTTTTATTATGTTGAAACCTTCAATATGGATTGAGCCACATACTGAGCGACAAAATCAAATTGAGTTTGTTAAAGGAAAAAAACGATTTCGGTATAATCCAACGACAAACAAAATTTTGGATGCGTGGATAAAGATTTTATTTGGCTCAGTAGGTAAAGGTGAAGTCGAGGTAACTTGCTTCAAAGATTCAAAGTACTCTGCAACTTTCAAGATAAACACACGAACAGCATTTAGTAGAAAATAGAATGTCAGAACTCTCAGCATATAAAATACTACCAGAACCTCAATTACTATTTAACAATGGTAAGACAGACGCTCATCCGTTACGAGGTTTAATTAATCATGGGCCATATAGTCTTTCGCTTGGGTTTCCAAGTCAAATTAGAACAGCATTCTTAACTCCTCATGGCAACTCAAAAAAGCTGGAAGGCTTGATAACTGAATTAAATGCAAGTCATAGCCCCAAAGAGGCGAAAAACTATTACCCAATATATCCTGGCTTTCAACAAGTATTTAGAACGCCAATTATTACTGCTACCAATAACTTGGTATTTGAGTTACCAGCAGAATGTGAAAACATAGCACAAAATGGGAACGGTATCGGTTTGTTAGAGCAGTTGATGCACGTTGTTGGAAAAGCCGCTGTTTTGAAAACTTCATTTGACATTCTAGTTTTATATCTCCCGAAAGAATGGGCTTCCTGTTTTGAATATGATGGTTTTGATTTACATGATATGATCAAGGCAAAACTGGCGCTCATAAATATCCCTGTTCAAATAATCAATGACCTAGCACTTACCAGAGAGTGTCGGGCTAATGTAATGTGGGGAGTTTGTGTCGCAATGTATGCGAAGGCAGGGGGAATACCTTGGAAACTTGCGGACCTAGATAAGGACGAGGCTTACATTGGATTAAGTTATGCTATAAAAAGGATAGATAATAAAAGTGATTACACTACCTGTTGCAGTCAAGTATTTGATCCCGATGGTACTGGATTTAAGTTCGTTGCTTATGATACAAAGGAATTTTCTACTGACCGGAAAGGAAATCCATATTTAAGCTATCAGGAAATGCAAACCGTTTTGTCACGAAGTTTGCTGATATATCAGAACGAACATAATGGTCGAATTCCTAAGAAAATTTTTATTCACAAAACATCACACTTTACTGAAGATGAGATTCAGGGTGCTTTTGATGCTTTTGGAGAAAAATCTGAGATCGAACTCGTCCAAATTATCCGCCACTCAAGTTGGTTCGGATTAAAAATAGATGGTCCATACCAAGGTAATCCTGCGAAAGCATCTCTCTATCCATTAGAACGGGGAGCATATTTACCAATTAGTGAAAATGAATGTCTTTTGTGGACACAAGGCAGCGTTGCCGGGGTAAATGTCGAAAAAACCCAACAACCCGTTTTTAAAGAAGCAGCCTTGAAACCGTTTCCGGATCCAATAGTGATTAGAAGATTTTCCGGTGCAGGAGGTTGGCATTCAACTTGTGCTAGTATTTTGGCGTTGACAAAGGTTGATTGGAATAATAACACTTTGTACAAAACCCTACCTGTAACCATTGGATACTCTCAGAATTTCGCGAACGTAGTGAAACAATCAAAAGAGATTGTGAATGATGTTTATGATTACAGATTCTTTATGTAGCACAATGAAACAATTAATTCAAAATCAAACTGTAAGTTTTGACACTCATCAAGCAGGTGATGGACAACCTGTCAATATTGATAGTCTTCACATACATAAGAGAATGAATAACAAGACTTTTAATGTCCACAAATTAGTATCTTTTAACATGTAGAGTTTGTAAAAACACTTTACAAAAAGTAATTATTTGTTAAAAGTTAATTTAACTGATGTGGAACATTTGAAGCTATATTAATTGTTTTAGAACTGAAAACAAGTGCCTGAATAATCAATCCGATTACAATTATCATGGCAAATTCAAACTCCGATGTAACCTTGCTACTGGAAAAAAGTTTATCAGCATCATTTTTAATAGCTTTTCCCTCTGAGATTTGTATAAGTGAAAGATCATTCAGTATAGGCAAGGATTCAGTTGCCATCTTATTACAGGAAGCATAATCACCTCTATTTGCAAATGAATTTAATCGGAAAGTTAGCTGAAATATATTATTTAAATTTTCTTCTTCTTCCATAGTAAGATACGTGTTTCTATAATCAAAAATCACGTGCCTGATATTTTCAATTAAATTCTTTACTTCTTTGCTTTTAATGGCATCTACTCTCGTGTCGCTGGTCAACAAAACAATCCTGTGCATGTTGTCCAATAGATTGTAATTGAAATTTTCTACAACAAGGCGATCTTTATAAATAGAAGTTAGTAATCCATTAACTTCTTTAGCATCATTTCTTTCTTGTAGGTTATTTAATAGCACCATTAAGAGAACAATAAAAAGAAAAAAGGAGGCTTTTAGTTTATTTTGGATAATGTAAGTCCATTTCATAGCTAATGCTTTTAGTTCCGAATATTTTACAAACCGACCTGACTTTTCCAACTCTCAAGCCAACACAAGGGTTTAAAGATTTTTCACACCACACATTTAAAATAATTTAGCCAGTCCACATTGGCACATTTGAGGTTTTTCAAACCGTACAACCCGCCCCACAGCAAACCCTAAAAGAGCCAATTGCCTCCTCATTAAAAATAATAGTGGATAATAGAGTCCATTATTAAATAAAACACTTATCTTTGCTCCCTAAAAAGTAACGAAATGTTTTCAAAAGCTTGTGAATACGGTATTAGAGCATCAATTTTCATTGCTGAGCAATCGCTTTTAGATAGAAAAGTGAGTTTAAAGGATGTGGCAGAAGCAATAGACTCGCCAGCAGCCTATACTTCCAAAATTTTGCAAAAATTATCGCGCAATAACATTATCAACTCTGATAAAGGCCCTACTGGTGGCTTCTCAATGGATGAAAATGAACTAGAAAAAGTTAAACTAAGTTCAATTGTATTCGCTATTGATGGAGAAAGTGTTTACAATGGTTGTGGTTTAGGTCTAAAAAAGTGTAATGAAAAAATGCCTTGCCCAGTACACAACCAATTTAAGATGATAAGAGATGAACTTAAAAAGATGCTTGAAACGACAACTGTTAAGTCGTTAGCAATGGACTACGAAAAGGGATTCTCCTTTTTGAAACGTTAAAAAAATTTGAATAAATAATGGACAAATTTATCCAATATAAATAAGGAATGGAAACAAAAAATATATTTAACGAATCAGGAATTATTATAACCCTATTGCTTATTGCTATACCGATAATTGTGGTTTCTATTTTGGCAATTGTTAAAGGTAAGCTTTTTATCAAAAATTACCTCAAGAAAAAAGAGCTAGAGAGGTTCAATCAGTATGTAAAAGGCTTAACTCCAATAGAAGTTGAAAAATTAGAACAAAGAAAAAGAGAACTTGAATTTGTTTTGTCAAATAATGAACTATCAGGGGAAGCTACACCAATTGATAAGAAAGGTTTAATTGATAATATTAGTGAAGTTGAAACGCTTCGGTTTATTGAGCAAAAGAAAAAAAGTCAACCACGACCTTATATTGACCCTGAACTCTCCAAACTCATTTTATGGTATTTAGGCTGTGCTACATTTTGGTTGTTATTTGGAACCACAGTGGGAGAATATCTCGGGATAAAATTTATAGCCCCTGATGTTGACCATTACAGTTGGTTGAGTTTTGGAAGATTACGTCCCGTGCATACCAATGCTGTTTTTTGGGGTTGGGCATCCTTGGCAATGATGGGCTTGGCATATTATGTAATACCAAGAGTGAGCAATGTACCAATAGCAAGCATAAAAACAGGCTATCGTTCTCTTATACTTATTAATGCTTCGGTGGTATTGGGAAGTTGGTTTTTAATGGCCGGCATAAACAATGGAGGAGGCGAATACAGAGAATACATTTGGCCTGTAATGGCATTGTTTGGTATTGGTGTAATTATTTCAATAAAAAACTTTTTTAAAACCATAGCCAAAAGAACAACCAAAGAAATCTATGTATCCAATTGGTACATTATTTCTGCAATGATGTTTTTGCTGGTAATAGCAGTTGTAGCCTATTGGCCGGGCTGGCAAACTGGTCTGGGCGAAACCATTGTACAAGGCTATTATATGCACCAAGGCGTGGGAATGTGGTTTATGCTTTTCAATCTTGGGTTGATGTATTATTTTTTACCACAGCAATTAAATAGGCCTATATATTCTTATAGCTTGGGTATTTTGGCGTTTTGGGCTCAAATTCTTTTCTACACTTTAATTGGGACGCATCACTTTATTTTTAGTGCCATTCCTTGGTGGTTGCAAACAGTAGCAATTGTTGGAAGTGCAGGAATGATAATACCCGTTGTAGCAGGAACAACAAATTTCTTGATGACTTTTAAGGGTTCGTGGCATAAACTCTCCGGTAGTTACACGCTTCCGTTCTATTTGATTGGTATCGTATTTTATTTCACAGGTTCATTACAAGGAACAGCCGAAGCCTTTCGTTTCACCAATCTGGTTTGGCATTTTACAGATTTTACCGTGGCACATTCACACTTAACAATGTATGGTATTATCTGTTTTATGTTGTGGGGATTTATCTACACCGTGGTTCCAAGACTCACAGGTAAAGAACCGCCACAAATAACAGTTGGAGCACATTTTTGGTTGGCATTGATTGGCTTACTGTTTTACACATTTCCATTAATGTATGGCTCAACACTCAGGGGCTTGATGTGGATGGAAGAAACAAAATCATTTATTGAAAGTGTAGAACTCATGGCTCCCTACTGGCTTTGGCGTGCCATTGGAGGTTCATTAATGTGGCTTTCCCATATTTTGTTTGCCTATAATTTCTATGTTATGGTGAAACGAAAAGAAATAATAATACCTACATCACCAATCGATATTTTAAAAACGAAACAAGAATTGGATACACAAGCACAAACTAATTAACATATACGAAATGGAATTTTTCGATAATCATAAAAAACTATTCAGAACTGCATTAGGTTTATTTGTTGGATTAACCACTATTGTAGCCATTCTTCCGGCTATTAATAATCAGGAAAATAATGCTCCATTGGCCAATTACGGGCCACTAAGTGAACAAGCCTACTTAGGTAAAAAAAGTTTTATTGCCAATGGTTGTGTTGCCTGCCATACCCAACAAGTGCGAAATGTAGATATGGATAAAGTATGGGGCAACAGACCTGGCATTGCTGCCGATTATGCCGGCAATACGAGAACGGATTTTTGGCGAAACACTGCCACATTAATGGGAACAGAAAGAACAGGACCCGATTTAACCAATATCGGATCACGTCAACCAAGTATGGCGTGGAATTTATTACACCTGTATCAACCGAGAGCAGTTGTAGAAAAATCAATAATGCCTGCCTATCCATGGCTGTTCGAAATTAAAGATGAAGTAAGTAAGGATGAAGTGGAAGTTGTTGTTCCTGATGCATTCAGAAAAGGCATAAATGGAAATATAATTGCGAGCAAAGAGGCACTTAACATAGTCGCATATCTCCAAAGTCTTAAACAAACACCATTGCCAGACGGTAAGACACCAATGGAGTTTTTGTACAAGAAAAAAGAAACACCATTAGTTGGAAACGGAAACACAGTAAATCTTCCAGACGGTAATCTACTGTACTCAAAAAACTGTATGAGTTGTCATCAAGCCAACGGTGAAGGATTAAAAGGTGCTTTTCCTTCTTTAAAGGGAAGTCCTATTGTGTTGGGTGACGACCTCGAGTTGTTTGTCAATATCATAATGTTGGGATATGATGCAAGACCTGAATATGCAGTTATGAATGCAGTTGGGACAGACAATAATTTAACCCCAGAAGAAGTAACTGCCATTATCAATCACGAAAAAACAAGTTGGAGGAATAGCGCAAAAACAGTTACTCCTGAAGAAGTAAAAAAAATAATGGATTTTATAAAATTAACAGCTAAAAAATAGAACAATGAAAATGAAATCATTTTTGACGCTGCTAATTGCTTTGTTCTCGCAAATTATTTTGGCTTGTCCTGTTTGCGAAAAACAGCAACCAAAAATTACGCAGGGTTTAACCCACGGTGCAGGCCCCCAAAGCAACTGGGATTGGGCAATAATAGCCATCATTACCATCATTACGGTTTTAACCCTTATTTATTCCATAAAATATTTGATTAAACCTGGTGAGAGTAATGCCGATCACATTAAACAATCAATCTTAAGTAATTAATAAGATGCAAGAAGATAAAAGCAAAATAATACTATTTGTAGATGATGATTTGCAACCAATTGCAAAATTAGTTGCACCCGTGCAATTTGAACTAGATACAAGAAAATTAACGGATGGTGAGCACACTTTGAAAATCGTCAGCCAATCGCCAACAGGTCGAGAAGGAATTCGCAAAATTAAATTTATTGTTCGCAATGGCCCTGCGATTGCAATCGAAGGAATTAGTGAAAACAGCGTTGTTGATGGCACCGTTCCATTAATGATTAACGCTTATGATAAAGGCAATCAGAAAAAATTTATTATTGAAGGAAGTGAAACACCGCAAAGCGTTCCAAATTGGTTGTGGATATTGCTAATTGCTTTTTTGGGATGGGCAGCCTATTATTTGATTACGAATTTTAGTTTATAAAGGAAATGGCAAAAAAGAACGATATTAAAAACATTGACGACATCAAATTAATGGTGGATACTTTCTACGGAAAAATTCGCGAAGACGAAAAGCTAAAAGATATTTTCAACAATAAAATTGAAGATCGTTGGCAGCTACATCTGGAAAAGATGTACCGGTTTTGGCAAACTGTTCTGTTGGACGAGCATACTTATTATGGCAGTCCATTTCTTCCACACGCAAAACTGCCTGTTGATGCTACCCATTTTGAACAATGGTTACACATTTTCAATGAAACAATAGATTCCTTGTTTGAAGGCGAAAAAGCTACAAGAGCCAAATGGCAAGGACAAAGAATGGCAGAAATGTTCCATTCCAAAATTGAATATTATAAAAACAATCCTGCAATACCACTGCTATGATAACTGTGAAAATGCCCATAGCTGTCACCGCAACCTTTCTTTGGATAGGATTTGTTTGTGCCATAAGCTTTATGGAAGCGTGGCTCAAATTTCGTGCACCCGGAACTACAGTCCCTTTGGGTTTAGGTATTGGACGATTGGTTTTTAACGCACTCAACAAAGTGGAATGGATTTTTGCCATAGCTATCATCGTCAATATAATATGGTTAGGATCCATCGAGCTTTGGGAATGGCAGAACCTACTAATTATTATTCCTTTTGCACTCTTGCTTATTCAAACTTTTTGGCTCTTACCCGCACTTGATACCAGAGCAGAATTACACATTCAACGGCAAACTGTACCGCCTTCCAACTTGCATTTCTATTATGTCGGGATGGAGATAATTAAAACGATATGTCTTGCAACTTTTGGTCTATCACTTTTTAAAAACACAACAATATGAACAAAGACAAAATAATCAATGATATTGATAAAAAATATCAAGAATTGGGAGAAAATAGTGAAACTTACTTGAAAGGGTTGCTACACGCTAAACCCATAAATTATTGGGATTATGTAGAAGTAGATACACTCCTTTCCTTACAAAGGCCGAGAACTAATTTTAAAGATGAAGAAATCTTCATTATGTACCATCAAGTAACGGAATTGTTTCTAAAAATGATGGTTCACGAAATTAAACAATTGATTTACGAACCTTTTGAAGAACGCGCATGGATTGAAAAATTAAATCGCTTGAATAGATACACCAATATGCTCATTGGCTCATTTGATGTAATGAAATACGGAATGAACTATGATGATTACAATACATTTCGTAGCACCCTGGCTCCTGCAAGCGGGTTTCAGTCAGCAACATTTCGTTTGATAGAAATTTATTGTACTCGCCTTGAAAATCTAATAAATGAAGAAGGCCGAAAAAGGCTTTCAAGCAACCCTTCTACCGATGAATGTTTTGAGCACATCTATTGGAAAGATGCAGGATTAAATAGAAAAACAGGAAATAAATCGTTAACTCTTCGCCAATTTGAAGAAAGATATTTAGATCGGTTAGTTGCTTTGGCGAATAAAACAAAGGGCAATACTATTGAAGATAAGGTTTTGAAAATGGTGAATTGCTCAGAAACATTAAAAGCGAAATTGAAGGAGTTTGACTATTTGTACAATGTTGCATGGCCATTGGTTCATTTAGAAACAGCGCAACACTATCTTGATTTGAAAGGAGAAAACAAAGCCGCTACAGGTGGAAGCGAATGGAAAAAGTATTTACATCCTAAGTTTCAACAACGAAAATTTTTCCCTACGCTATGGAACAATGAAGAAATAATCAATTGGGGAAATAAAATTTAAAAAACATATCATTATGAATATTCAAGAAAACAGTATCATTGGAGAATTGGTAGCACAAGACTACAGAGCAGCATCAGTTTTTAAAAAATACGGCATTGACTTTTGTTGTCAAGGAAGTAGAACTATTGAAGACGCTTGCGTTGCAAAAAAATTAGATTCAAAATTGGTTGTAACAGATTTAAACAGCATTAATCAAGAATCCTCGGGAGTTTCAACCGACTATAAATCTTGGCCAATTGATTTATTAGCAGATTACCTAGAGAAAAAACATCACCGTTATGTGGAAGAAAAAACACAAGAAATAAAACCCTATCTCGATAAAATATGTCGAGTTCACGGAGAACGTCATCCGGAATTGTTTGTAATCAAGGAGCATTTTAATGCTACTGCTGGCGAGTTAGCAATGCACATGAAAAAAGAAGAATTGGTTTTGTTTCCCTTTGTAAGAAAAATGGCAAAGGCAAAACAAGACTGTACAGAGTTATCAGTTCCTCATTTTGGCACAGTTGAAAATCCTATTCAAATGATGATGAACGAGCACACCACAGAAGGGGATCGATTTAGAAAAATTGAATCATTAAGTAATAGTTACACACCGCCACAAGATGCTTGCAACACGTATCTGGTAACTTTTGCCTTGTTAAAAGAGTTTGAAACTGATTTACATCTACACATTCATTTGGAGAATAACATTTTATTTCCAAAAGCTATTGAGCTTGAAAAGCAAATGCTAAAAACAGAATAATGGAAAATAAAATCAACACCCTGGAACTTTCATGGACAGCCGGAAAAATAAAAGGTTTTTCCGGCAAAGAACTCCTTTTGCTACCTAATGGCGGGCTTAAACTGATAAAAGTTTCTCCCCTGGCAACTTATCCTGAACACCTCCATCCAGATAAAACAGAATACGCCTACGTATTAGAGGGAACTCCAGAAATTATTATTAATTCCGAAACATATATAGGAACAATCGGAGATTTTTTTATCTTTCCTTTAAATACAAAACATTCCATTAAAAACAAAACAAACTTCGAATGTATTCTTCTGATTGGTTCTATTCAAAATTAATGCATTAAATAAAGATGAAGCAAAATCCTCAAAAAAGAATAGAAGCATTAAAGCCACTGGGCCGTGACCATCATCACGGCTTATTGCTATGTTGGAAAATCAGAGAAGGCATTAAGCGAAACATTGCAACGGAAAGGATTAAAATGTATGTGGATTGGTTTTGGGACAATCATTTAGAACAACATTTTGAAATAGAAGAAAAATTTCTATTCCCAGTACTGGGAAACCAAAACGAGTTGGTTAAGCAAGCCCTTGCCGAACACAGAAGATTGAAACGTCTTTTTGAGAATGAAAATGACATTCATAAATCTATTAGTTTGATTGAAGAAGAACTGGAAAAGCATATTCGTTTTGAAGAACGGGTGTTGTTCAATGAAATTCAAAAAGTAGCAACCAAAGAACAATTGCAACAAATACAACTGTATCATTCTGACTGCAAATTTGTCGATAATCTCACGGATCCTTTTTGGGAATGACAAGAAGCACTATAAAATTTACAGTAGCAGATAACGATTTAGAACAAATTATTGAAACCTACCCGGGCGACTATAGAAATTTGATGGAGTTACTCAGGGACAAGATGTATTTAGATTCCTTTGGTGAATGCAGTGGAATGGGCAGATGTGCAACTTGTATCATACGAGTTACCGGATTAAAAGGAAATTCTATAACTAAAGATCGCAACGAACCTTCAACGCTTTCAAAGTTTGGTTATGAAGCATCCGACATTCGTCTTTCCTGTCAAATTTTAATATCATCTGATTTGGATGGTGCGACAATTGAAATTTTAGAATAAAAACTCAAAATTGACATTTTTATTCAGCATACGCACCCAAGCCCGCCCACCATCCTAAACGACCCTAATCCAATTTCTTTGTAACCTTTCCATTTCTCACTTACTCTAAAGTAGTATAAAGCAATTAAATTCAACTAAAACAATTAAAAATGAACACAACTAATTTAAATCAAACGCTTAAGCCGACTTTCAATTTACTGAAACTAACCTTTGGTATAGTCCCAATTGTTGCTGGGCTTGACAAATTCACAAATTTACTGACACATTGGGAAAGCTACATTCATCCCGGAATTGCAGGAATGATTCCTTTTGCGCCACATACATTTATGATGACTATTGGAGTAATTGAAATTGTTGCAGGCATAATTGTACTTGCAAGACCTGCGATAGGTGGACTTATAGTAGCAGCTTGGCTTACACTAATTGCCCTTACACTACTAGCAAGTGGCAACTATCTTGATGTGGCTGTGCGTGACCTTGTAATGGCAATAAGCGCATTTTCTTTGGCGCGAATTGCAAAGATTGTTGCCTAAATATGCTTAATTTATTGGGTTTGCTAAAATAATGAAGATTAAAATACAATTGACTTACAAACCCAGTAAGTTAATGAGAGAATGATGAAAGGATAAAACAATAAATTTACAAGATGAAAAACGTGAAGATTTCCGAGCAATATTCTGACATAGAAGTTATACAAAAAATTCTGAACGGAGAAATTGCATTATTTGAAATTCTTATCAGGAGAAATAACTCATTTCTATATAAAACTGGTAGGTCTTATAACTACAATCACGAAGATACACAGGACTTGATGCAAGATACTTTTATTGATGCCTATGCCAATTTATCAAAATTTGAAGGTCGCTCCTCATTTAAAACTTGGATAATAAAAATAATGCTAAGCAACTGTTTTAGAAAACGACAGAAATTTAGTTTTAAAAATGAAGTTGCAAATGAAATTAGTGATAAATCAATCCCAATGTTTTCAAACCAACAACACACCGACACAAACAAAACAGTATTGAATAGAGAATTAAGTTTTGTTATTGAAAATGCTTTGACACAAGTGCCATTGGATTACAGTATGGTTTTTTCTTTAAGAGAAATTAACGGGCTGAATATAATGGAAACAGCAGATGCATTAAGTATTAGTGAAGCAAACGTAAAGGTTCGTCTTAATCGTGCTAAAACAATGTTGAAAAAAGAAATTGAAAAATCGTACACAGCAGAAGATATATTTGAATTTAATCTTGTTTATTGCGATAGTATAGTAGAAAGAGTAATGATTCAAATTGCATCAAGTACCGAATTATTGTAAACGAGATTTTAAAGTCTCGCACCTTTGTAACCTTTTGGATTCTCGATTACTCTAATTAGATGAACTCAATATTTTTATTTAAACAATTAAACAAAAACAAAATGAAAAAAATGAAAAAAGTATTTAGCATATTGGCAATTGTAGGACTTTCAGTTCTAACTTTATCGAGCTTTACAAAAAGCAAAATGCCATCACCTTTAATGTGTGAGCTGTGTGGAAAGGACAGCAAAACCCAACAATTACATACAGCCATGCAAAAATTATGGGCAGACCACATGATTTGGACTTATGCAACCGTAGATGCATTCTTCCATAATCCCACAGCCTTACAACCTTCATTAGACAGACTATTACAAAATCAAAAAGATATTGGTGCTGCCATTTCGCCAATTTACGGAAAAGAAGCCGGTGATAAACTTGCAGCACTTTTAACCACCCACATCAAGCAGGCTGTACCGGTGCTTACTGCTGCAAAAAGCAATGATAAAATCGCTTTAGACAAAGTCCTTGCCGATTGGTATGCAAACGCTAAGGATATTGCCGATTTTCTAACTGCGGCAAACCCTAAAAATTGGCCGGCAACAGCAACCCAACCCATGATGAAAACGCACATAGACCAAACTACTGCTTATGCAGTTTATTTATTAAAAAATGATTATACCAATGCAGTTTCAAAATTTGATGAAGCACGACAACACATGGTAGAAATGGGGACCGTACTTGCAAGTGGAATTATTAAACAATACCCAGAGAAATTTAAAGAAGAGAAAAAGAAATAGAGGGTTAATTGAAAACTCACCCCCGATCTTTCATCTCAGATTTACGGGAAGTAAGACGGGGGTGTTTTATTGTAATCTATGAGAGCAACCATATATAGAAAAGAACATTTTAATGCAGCCCATAGGTTACATAATACTAAATGGACAGACGAGAAGAACAAAGCAATTTTCGGTAAATGTAACAACCCGAATTTTCATGGACATAACTACGTACTTATACTGCAAATAACAGGAGAGATTGATTCGGAAACAGGATACGTTTACGACACCAAACTATTAAGCACGATTGTAAAAAAGTATGTTTTAAGGAAGTTTGACCATAAAAATCTTAATCTTGATGTAACCGAATTTAAGACCCTTAACCCTACAGTAGAAAATATTGCAATGGTTATTTGGAATATTTTAAGGAGCAAAATTAATAATGAATACAATTTGAAAATCATACTATATGAAACCGAACGAAATTATGTTGAATACCCTCATGCTTGACATTGCCATAGATGAAATTGGAGATGAACATTTAGCAACATCAATAGAAACGCCACTGCGGCCAGATGCTTTTTTAATAAGTGACGAGGAAAAAGTAAAACACATTGCTTATCATTTTAAAGAGATTATGTACACAATGGGGCTTGATTTGAACGATGACAGCCTGAAAGGCACACCACATAGAGTAGCTAAAATGTATGTAAAAGAAGTATTTAGTGGATTAAATCCAGCAAACAAACCTGACGTAAAACTTTTTGAAAATAAATATCACTACAACGAAATGTTGATTGAAAAAAACATAACGCTGTATTCATACTGCGAACATCATTTTGTACCCATAATTGGCAAAGTACATGTTTCATATATTTCAAATGGACAAGTGATTGGGCTATCAAAAATAAATCGTTTGGTGCAATACTACGCAAAACGACCACAGGTACAAGAACGACTGACTAACCAAATTGCGGAGGGTTTAAAAGAGGCATTGCAATCAGACAATGTTGCAGTAATTATTGATGCGGTGCATCTTTGTGTCGCCTCGCGTGGAATTAAAGACACAAATACGAGCACAATTACTGCAAGCTATTCAGGAGAATTCCAGAATGAAAAAACAAAAATTGAATTTATTTCTTTGATTAATAACACTAAATGAAACATCACGTAAAAATAGTATCAATAAAAAATGTTACACACGATGTACTTCAAATTGTAACTACAAAACCATCTAACTATACATTTACTCCTGGACAAGCTACCGATGTTTCCATAAACAAAAACGGTTGGAAGGATAAAAAAAGGCCATTCACATTCACTTGCCTTCCCGAGAACGATTGTATTGAGTTTACCATCAAAACTTATCCTTCGCATAAGAGCGTTACCAATGAGCTTCTGCTACTTAAAAAGGATGATGAATTGATTTTGCATGATGTGTTTGGCGCAATCGCATACAAAGGAGAAGGTGTATTTATTGCCGGGGGAGCAGGTGTTACCCCCTTCATTTCTATCTTTAGGTACCTTCAATCAAAAAACAAAATTGGTAATAACAAGCTCTTCTTTGCCAATAAAACCAAAGCCGACATAATACTTGAAGGTGAATTTAAAAAATTATTAGGGACTAATTTCATCAACATATTATCTGATGAAAAACTTGATGGATATGGTAATGGACACATCACCGAAGGTTTTATTAAAGCAAACAGTGGAGGAATAAACAAACTGTTTTATGTATGCGGACCTCCGCCAATGATGGATGTAATAGAGAAGATATTAGTGAATTTGCAGGTGGATAAAAAATCAATTATCAAAGAAGCGTTTTAGTTGAATAAATGACAAAAGTTATGGAAACAGAAAAAGAACTTAATGCCAAAATACTGGAAATTACGATGACCATAATGGAAAAGTATCCCGAGCTGTCTAAATATTTAGGAGAAATGCCGATTACAATTCCCAATAAAGCACACCCTAAAATAAAAATTATAAATTTAAAGGCATACTATGATTCACTTACTTCCATATTGGAAGATTATATTCTTGAACACAAACCAAATAAAGCAAAATGAAAATCAAAAGAGTGTATGAAAAGCCGGATAAAGGAGATGGCATGCGTATTCTCGTGGACAGGCTCTGGGCCAAGAGGTCTGACAAAAGAAAAGGCTAGTGTTGATTTAAGGTTAAAGGATATTGCGCCCAGTACAATGCTTCGAGAAGGGTTTGGGCACGACCCCAATAAATGGCAAGAGTTCAAGAAATGTTATCACCAAGAACTTAAAGAGAACGAAGAGCAGGTGTCGTTTTTGAAGGGAAAGATGAAGAAGGGAATAGTAACATTAGTGTATGGTGCAAAAGATGAAGAGCATAATGAGGCGAGCGGTTCGCTAGTGACTTATCGGTCAATCATCTAATGGGACATTATTTAGAGACACTACAACACACGGGTTATTACTACACATTCATTGAGCGGCCATTCTGTTGCTAATTCCCAGGACAGTGACATTGGAGCCATGCTGTACCTCCCAATTATTTTGAACATCTGCATTCTTTCGTTTGCAGTTCGTTTTGAAGGCTCATATATGACCGCACCTTTGATGGTATTGGCAAACCTGTGCGTTCTCTTTTGGAACTACGACAGAATAAAATTCATTTTACCATTCAAAAAGGTTTCTGACCCTCTCATATTAGAGAAACCCCAAAAGTACAGCAACAAATTCCCGACACTGTTTTTTGGGGAGTGATAATATTAGTTGGAGTTTTCATCCTCTACTTTATCTACGGTCACGAAATAATGCCACGAAACTCGCTTTCCGATTGTGAGAAACAGTTTACAGGCACCGACAACGAAGTAGCTGGAGTAAAATTCTGTGAGTGCATTCACACGCAAGGACGGGACTTAAGAGAATACCTTGACGAATATGACAAAGTGTAAACTAAAATTAATTGCCTAGAATTATTCCATTTAAGGCTATTAATTAGTTTCATTTTTTTAGGATTGTTAATTGGTTTCATTTTTTTTCGAGAACTTCCTAAATTATTTATACATAGACCATTTTATTGGTGCTAAGGTCTTTTTCTTCATCCAACCTGTAAGCGACCAAATGCCCTTGTTTTGCAACACTATAATCTAAACAGCAAATATTATTTCTGTAAAGTGTCGGGGCTCCTTTAAGCCAGTAGTGGCCGAAAAAAACAGCTTTATTGTTTTTGCTGTAATAATTAGAATCATTAAATAAGGATATTTCAACAGGGCTTTCAGGCAAATTTTCCAGGGGTTCAACACTTATTGATTTATAGGTTGAATGCGCTGGGTCCTCCCACCATTTTATTCTTATTTCAGTTCTTTTAGTGCCATCTTTATCCGTAAAATCAAGATCTTTCGGCATTGTTATTTCTTTGCCTTTTAAAGTGTCTTCAATTGCGAGGTTGAGTTGTGTTCCTTTTTTTACAGATTGGTATATTAATTCATCTGTAAGTTTATCATTTGATAATTGCTGACGCAAATAATCAATGTGGTTATTGTCCCAACAAGCATGAACAGCTCTAAATTTATCTGTCTCATAAAACAACGGGAGAGTTTTAAACCATTCTAAATAATCTTCATATTCTTTTTGTCTATTTTGAAATTGTTTTAATGTTTCATAATGCTGGATGATGTTTTTAATTAAATGTTTGCGTAAATGCCCTCCTTCAGTTTCCTGAAAATGAAAACATAAAGCATTATATTCATGATTACCCATTAAGGCAATTGCATTTTCACTTTCCACCATTCTCCTTACAATATCCAGCGTTTCTCTTATCTTGGGCCCTCTGTCAATATAATCCCCTACAAACAATACTTTCCTTTCAGGATGAAAATATGTTCCGTTTTTTATGGTATATCCTAACTTTATAAGTAAGGCTTCAAGTTTGTCCGCATGTCCGTGGATGTCTCCAATAAAATCTATCATGTTTTTTATTTTATTTACTTAATATTTTATTGAAATATTTAAATAAAAAGCTTTTCTGCATTTTGTAAATATGGTTTTTTAATATTTACTTTTTTCCCATTTATTTCCCCATTAAATTCATGGGTAACATGTTTGCCACTTAAAAGTAATTCTAAATCGTGTAAGGTTACGACCAGATATTCGCTGTCATACATATATAGTGTTGGAGCATTAATAATAAAAAGAGGAATCACATTGTAATTCTCCTGACTTTCAATTTTGCAGGCGTATAAAATTTCAAAATGTTCGAGCAAGGGAAGTTTATTATTGGAAATCCAGTTAAATTTATTGCTCAATTGGCTTTCATACTTAGACCTGAAATTTGAGATGTCCCTTTTCCAGTTATTGTATTCAAATCTGGATTTATTGTGCTTACATTCGGCAACATAAATCAACTTGTTTTTTTCATCTATAAAAACGAGGTCAATTTCACCAACGTTTTTTTTTATTATGCTAACACCTTGATTATTGGTCTTTTTTAACGACTTTATATTTCTGTCAAATTTAAAATTAACATTCTTAATTATTTCGATAGCTGGTTCTTCAAGCACTACGTCATGGGTGTTCATTATTCTATTACAGAAATCACATATTGGAATCAATTGTTTCCATTCATCAGGAAATTGACCAAAAGGGATACAATTAGTTGTCAGTGCAGTCAAACTTTCGGACCATTTATTTGCTCCGATTATCCAAAAGGTTTTTTCGTCAATAGTATATTCTAATATCGGTCTGTACATATACCGCCTGCTATCTTGGGTTTTCAATATGCAATCCTCAATACTAAGTACATTGTTTTTATTAACCATCAATCCAGAATAAAAAATTTCCACTACATCTTTTGAGTATCCATGCTTTTTTATTAATTCTTTAATCAGCTCATCGAGTTTAAATATTGAAAATCTGAATTTTTTATCTTGAAGCTGACCAAAAACAGCTCCACACAAATAATCATAATTAGTTTTCAAATCATCGTTCAGTATTTTCTTCAGTTCAATAATTGAATTTGATACTACTACTGCTTTATTGTGTCGTTGGTTGTCTGCAAATATGAAGCTAAAAAGAGAATTGAAGGGGGGCTTCACATTAATTACAAACTCATTGTTTTCTACTTTCAAACTTACGGAATGATTGCAAATTTGGCTACGAGCAATATACTCACTTATCGTAAACGCCCAAGTTCCTATATAAACAAGCTCTTCGAGATGTTTAGTGTAAGGTTCAATCTGTTCATTTATTTCTTTAAAAAAGAAATCATGGCCGATCAAATCCAAACCACACCCCTGTTCAAGAATATATTTCATAATTCTTCTTGTAGCCGCGAAGTCTTCTTGGTTTATTGGAAATTTATCTCCGTTAAGTTGTGCTCGCCACATGTCAATAGAGTCCTCATGAAGGTCTTGAACAAATATGAAAAATGAAGCTCTTTTTTCTTTTTTAAGTACTACAATAAATTCTTTACAAAGTATCGAAAAGCACTCTTTTAGAGTTTCCTGAACCGCAACTAGTGATGTAATTTCTGAATCACCATATTTTTTTTTAACAAAGTCAGTGAGAATTGGCCAATATTTTTCTTTGTATCTGTAATCAGGTTCCAAGTATTTATATATAGATGTTTTTCTTAATGGCATAAATTCCTATTTTTAAAATAAAAGTTTTAGTTAAGGTAGTTGCAAAACATTTACTTTACCCCTCCTGCACTTCAAAACCACTTCAACTTTATTTCAATTTAGTTAATTTCGATTAAAAAATTATCCCTTACTTTCATTTGTTCTGAAAATAATTATCGAAGGAGCCCCTCCACCTTCTTTATCTTCTGGTGTATAATTGTTTTCTTTGTTCCCTCCATCATCCGAAGAAAATAAATCTTTATATTCATTGTAGAACTCACCATCAAGTCCAGAGCTTATGTCATCAGATGAACCAGTAAAAGTTAACATGCCATCCATACTGCTTTTGTAACGACTTATTCTTGGTGAATTATTGAATCCCGCTCTTCTGCGATTAAATGCACGGCTCATTCCATTTCTTAACAAGTCCCAAATAATTTTGGTCCATTCATCAGATGCATTTCTGTTGCGGTAAGAATCAAAAGACCGTCCACTGCCCAAAAACAAGAATCGGACTAATTCTAATTCCAAAGGAGTATTACCGAGAAGTAGTGGAGAAATGGTTGTTGTTCCAATTGGAAATGTAGTATACGGATTTAAATTTTGCACACCCAAACTCGGATTTGTTATGGGGCTATTATCAATAAACATATATTGCGCACCAGCATGAGGCTGTTTAGGTAATAGATTTCTGACTTGACCATTCAAGGATCCTGAACGACAATATTCGTACTGAGGCCATTCACGATACAGTTTAAGTTGTGTATCATTGTAGTGGATTGCAGGAGTCAAAGTGGCAGACATTTTAGACTGAAAAAGAATAGCATTTCGAAAAGTATCGCCCTCTTTATTGGTATGAAAATGACACCAAAGAACATCGCCTAACTCACATCTTCTTTCTGTTACTCCATCCATGTACTTTACCATTGGCGACTGGTGACAAAAGACTCCAACAGTATTAACTTTGCTCCAGATACCAGAGGTGGCAATAATTGCGTTGTGAAAACCTGGAGTGCCAGATAATACAAGACTTGCAATAAAATCTGGTTCATGTGGGCCACTCGGAACTCTTCTCCAGGCCTCAATCACCGCTTGATTAATTACGTTCCTGAAATTTATCTGTAGTAGTCTTTTCATTTTTTATAAATTAAATTAATTAGGCCCCCATCGCAATATTAGTAAAATCATCCATAGTGCTGATGTAAACCAATTTCACATTACTCTTACTTTCTTTGGCAAGCTCTTTAAAGTGAGCTTTACCACAATCAATTTTACCTTGCTCAGATGGTCGTAGGAATTCATAGCCCATTGAACCTTTACTTTCGACTACAAAGAATAATTGTTCTTCACCATCGAGTTCAAATAAAACTGCCCAATCTGGGTTGTAATTACCAAGCGGGGTTTCAATTGTAAACCATCTTGGTAGCTTCGCATACACTTTTACATTTGTGTTTTTCTCAAACTCTTTAGCAAGTTCAGATTCAATTCCGCTATCGAAAACTACATACTCATAAGGAGATTTGGTGCTTGCCATCATATTTGATTTCAAGTAACCAGTAAGCTCTTCAGTTTTGAAAAGTTCCTGGCTGTGAAAAATGTTGTCTCCGATTTTCCTGTAAACAATTCCATCCACGATGTGCAAACGCATTTGCTCGTTTATAATATCAATACATCCTTCAATAAATTTTTGCGGATTTATTTTGAAATAATTTATGTTTGTACACCCCTGAAGAATTTTTACAATCGACTTTCTGGTTAATTGAGTTTCATTTTGAAGGTAGCTTACAATGTCAGGTAATACGCTTACTTCCTGGTTTACTCTTCCGTACTCATTTTTTGGTTCTGAGGCTATTAAACCTCCCTTGGTAAGTTGTAGGTCAACTTTGTTGTAAATAAGTTTGCCACTGCTTACAATTAAACGGTCATTGATATGCTTTATACAAGCTTCTATGAGCTTTTGAGAGTCGAACTGAACAGAATAGGTAGTTTTGTATTTAATGCGGTCCCAGAGCATTTTAAATTCAGGGTCATCTAAAACTGCTTCTTTTACTTTAACTGTTTTCTTTTCTTCATTACGCTTAATTTCAAGTTTACCTGCTGTTTGTTTAAGGGTTTCAATTATCTGGCTGGCAACATGTGCTTCAAACTCCTGTCCTAAATCAACAGTGCCAGCTTTTAAATCATCTCTTAAAAGGTTTTGTACCTTACCCTTTGCATCAATATATTGTTTAAGCAGTAAGTAATTATAAAGTTCTTCTGATTTCTCCTGACCTAGGAAAACAGGTTCATTGTTTATCATTTGAACCACCACGTTGTTAAACCCGTGTGATTGTAACTGACCAAAAGTAATCCCTGTTTCTTTTTCAATTTCTTTTTGTAATCCATCAACAAAGTCTTCATACGATTCGCTTGCCATTACTGTGAGTTTGTTGGTTTCAAAACCATAAACTCTTTCTCCTTGTTGATTCACTGCCAAACGTAAGCCTCGACCAATTTCCTGCCTTCTGCGTGTTTCTGAATTACCAGCCTCTTTCAATGTACATATCTGAAATACATTAGGATTATCCCATCCTTCCTTTAATGCTGAATGCGAAAAGATGAAACGAAGTTTAGATTCAAAGCTTAATAATTTCTCTTTATCTCGCATTATCAAACTGTAGGTGTCTTCATCTGCTCCCACAGAACCACTCGTGTCTTTAAAGACTTCAAATTTTTCTTTTGAGTTACTCTTCTTGGTTTTTTTATCCATTGAAAAATAACCGTTGTGGACATCTGAAGCTTCAGTATTTATATCTTTTATTCCTTCAAACAATGTTTTGTATTTCGGCTTCTTAATATGTTTTTTGTATTCCTCTTCAAACATTTTTGCATAATCACCATTCGTTGCATGTCCTTCATCATCATAAACACGATAATGCTTTACTGCATCAATGAAAAACAAACTCAACACCTTTAATCCTTTTGGATTTAATATAAGTTCTTTGTCAAGGTGTTCTTCAATTGTTTTGCTAATCTGCATCCGCTTAATAGCACTCTCATCAACTGAGCCAATTGCTTCTCCAATTTTCAAAATGGTATCATCTCCTAATTCGATGTACTCATTTCCTTCGCCTGAGTATATATTCTTAATGAAGTAGTCAGCATACTGTGGGAGCTTTGAAAGCTGAAGCAAATCCTTATTTTGCGTTACCTCTTTTGTAATTCTTTTTGCTTTTCCCTCCTTATCTTTTACATCCAATTCTATTTTTGCTGAAATACCATTTTTGTTTTTTACAGATAACAAACGGATGTATGCTGAGCTTACTGCTGAGTTTTCTACCTTAACTGAGGCTACTTCAATTTGCTTTACCAATTGTTTGTTGTAAGCATCAACTGCATCCAACTTGTACATAAGATTCACTTTGTCTTTATGAGTAGCAGAATAACGTAATAATGTAAGTGGGTTCAGGTTTTTAACTGACCGCATTGCTAAATCCGTGCTGATGGTACTTTGTGGTTCATCAACAATTACAACTGGCCTTGTATTTTGTATTAATGAAATAGGCGTATATCCTAACTTATCATTATAATCTAATAAAATACGAGAGGCTTTTTTTGTTCCAGCTTCAAGGTCTTTATTGAATGCCTGAATATTGATTACCATAATTTGCAATTTATCATTGATTGCAAAATCTCGGATTTCATTTAAGCGAGAACTATCGTAAATAAAAAAACTATAATCTATCCCATCATAATTTTCCTGAAAATGTTTTTTTGTGATTTCTAAAGTTTTATAAACTCCTTCTTTAATTGGAATAGAAGGAACTACAATGATGAATTTTGTAAACCCATACTTCCGATTCATCTCCATGATGGAGCGTAAATACACATACGTTTTTCCTGTACCCGTTTCCATTTCAATACTGAAATCGTAATGACTCTTATCAATTTCGTCAGAAATAGAAGGCTTCAAACCATTATGAAGTTGAATCTTTTGAACATTTTCTAGAATTTGGTCTTCAGTTAGTTGAAGCTTATTGGCAAAACCAATATCGTTCATTACCAGGTTGGTTTGCTTAGCAAGATACTCAGGCGAGTAAACCGTAAAATTACTTTTACATATCTCTTGACCTCCGAATATATCTACAACACTATTGATAGCATCCCTTTGATAATCCAGGCCTTTTTCAAATTTAATTTCCATACTTACAAAATTAAAGGCTATTGATTTCTTGAATTGCAAAACGTTTTAGAATCTGAACGCTATTAGTTTTAGCAACGTCATCTTTAAAACCATTGTCTTTAAACAATACACGACAACTGGTTGGATTTAATTTTTCTTTCCATTTCCCAATGTCCTCAGCTACCTGTGTTGTAATATTATCTGCAAGGCAAACAAACAAGGCTCCTAAACCCACACTGTATACCTTACAACCTGCAATTGTTTTTTCCTCAATAGGAACCGTCAGATTTAATCCATATTTGAGCAAAACTTCAAATAGAACGTCATCTTCTGTTCTGTCAATTTTTATATTTGTTTCAGAGTTTAATAGATTCTTTTCGAAATTGATTAAGCTGCCGTCCCAAGCATTGATGTTACTTGTGTCTAATTTAAATGATTTAAACCCTGTATCTAGCTTTTCGAGAAGACTTTCAGTTGTTAAATTATTTTTTGAAAGACTATTGGTGTCAAATTGAAGTTGAGAAGCGGTTTTCTTTTTATCTTCATTCAGCCTAGTCTGTAATGAGGAAATAATCTTATTTCCAGACCTCCTTATACGTTCTTTTGTAATTTCAGAAATATTAAGGAAACCAGCCTTATGTGCTTCGCTTTTTTCATCAGTTGGTTCTGGAAATTGAACGCAAATATATTTCCGATTTAGACCATCTTCCGAATTTAATTGCATCACTGCATTTGCAGTTGTTCCTGACCCAGCAAAAAAATCTAAAACAATATCATTAGACTCCATTTTCATTGAATTAATTAGCAATTGAATCAAGGTGGTTGGTTTCGGGTAAGAAAAAAAACTTTTCCCTTCAAACAATTCTTCCACTTCAATCCCCCCATCACTCTTACTGGACAATATTGACCTTAAAAGAAATGTATCTACTTCGTCCAAATAATTTATTGAACTAGGCTGTGTATTTTCATCTTTATCAAACCAAATTCGACCGCATAAAAAAGTGCCATCGTGCAATTCAATAATTTCATTATATGTACCATTTACAATTTTAGCAGCCTCTTTAAACGTGTCTTCTTTCCATCTCCATCCTCTTTGGGGAATTTTCATCGGCTTCTTTGAAATGGGGTGAGAAACAATATATCTTGGACCGAAGGTGTCAGAATTTGGCCAACTCATATTTATTTTCCCCCAAATGCGATATTCGTCACTTAAGCTATTGTAAAGAGTAATTCCTCTATCATAGCCCTTTTTTTTATACAATATTTTAATTTCCTTTTCTGCTTCAGGAATTGGAGTTTTGCTTTTTTTTAGCTTCTGTACCAATTCCTCAATATCCTCAAGCCCTTCCTTCCTCATTGTAAATTCATAATCACTTGAAAATTTTTGAGCATAAATCAAAATGTATTCATGAATATTTCCAATTCCTTTATCGTTTTTGGGAATCCTTTTATTCCAAGCAATACATTCTACAAAATTTTCTTCTCCAAATATCTCATCACATACCTTCTTAAGATTAAAAACTTCTTTATTGTCAATGCTAATAAAAATTGCTCCATCCTCTTTAAGCAAATTTCGAGCTAGTTTCAACCGAGGATAAATCATATTTAGCCAATTGCTATGAAACCTCCCATCACTTTCAGTATTAGTACTAATTTTATTGCCTTCCTCGTTAATTTGGCCAGACTTTAGGAGATAGTTTTTTAAATTATCAGAGTAATTATCCTGATAAACAAAGTCTTTTCCCTTATTGTAAGGGGGGTCTATATAAATTAATTTAATTTTGTTTGAATAACTCTTTTGTAATAGTTTTAAAACTTCTAAGTTATCCCCTTCGATAAAAACATTTTCCGTGTTATCCCAATTTTTACTTTCCTCTTTGCAAGGGCGTAAAGTAGCTGTGCTAGGCTTATTTGATTCTCGCCTTGCATCACTTTTTCCTGCCCAATTAAAACGGTAATATTCATCAGCAGTTTCTATTTCATCACTCAGCAAAGCTTCCAACTCTTTCATGTCAATCTTCCCCTCTTTTACAATAGTTGGGAATAACTTTTTAAGTGTTTCAATATTCGTTTGCAGAATATCTTCGCTCTTGCTTAGTGGATGGTCTTTCGTAATTTTTTCCATATTAATATTTTTTCCAAATGTTTATTGCCAAATTGTGTAATGTAGATGCTCTACTTTCAATAGTTGCTTCGTTCCAATTATCCAAAATGGTGTATTGCGTTGTTAATGGTAATGAAGAAAATTGCTGAAGTATAGAACGCTTGTTTTTCCAAGAGCTATTTCTTAATTTGCTATTCAGGTTTTTGGTTATTATTGTTAAGTTACCTAAAGTTAATAATGTATGATTTCTAAGCAATTTTGCTTCTGAAGTTAACTTTGAATCATTCCAGTTTTGCACCCATGCTTTAGGCATCATATGTTCTACCGAAAAGCTATTGGAGCTAAGCAATGTAACATCATTAAGAACCGTTTTTATCTGAAACAACGCAATTATAAATAACGTTTCTTTCGCATGTTGGTTACTAAGTGTTGAATGAGCAAAACCATTTTTAACATCATCATCTGTTGGAAAACGGTTCGTGTCTTCAGTATAGCCATGTATTGTATCTTTTAATGCATCAAATATGGTTGGAGCTTTTGATGCTTTGATGCTTTTTACTATTGACGTAAAAAGATTATTGTAATTTTTAGTCGTTAGTTTACATATGTTTCTTCTTACTAAATAACTTTCTAAGTACTCTAAACATTTAAGTCTATCAACAGAATTGGTTAATTCCTTGTATAAATATAGCACCAAAGGATATATGGTAGTTATGTTTAGGTTTTCAATAACATGAAAAAAGCGTTTTTCAATTTCATCAAATTTTAAATTGTTTAATTCAGTACCAGATGGAAAATTTGAAAATATTTCTGCTGACACTTTTAAGTTTTCTAAAAATAGTTTCTTATCAGCACTGGTTTTGCCAACAAGCCATTCTTTGTAATCTCTAAACAAGTGTTCTAAGGAAACATCTTTTTCACGTTCAATTAGTAAATAACAGTATAACAATACATCAATATTTTCACGATATACCCTTCCTGCTGTTTTCTTTAGGTTCCAGAATTTGATAGTCTCTTCATCTGACTCAAAAACGTCTTCCCACAAAGAAGTATACAATTTTTGCGTTGCTGTATCACTGAAAATAAAATTCTTTAACAATTCGGAGGTTGTTAATTTAACCCCTAATGAATTGATTGTATCAAAAATTTCTTGCTCATCATCCTGTTTTTCTAAAACCATACTTATAGCTGGAAATCGGTTTAAAACAGTTTGATTTATAAACAATATCTCCTCGTTAGAAAGACCTATGAAATTATTTTTAAAAAATTTGTAGGTGTCAATAATTTTATTCAGCCCTTCAGCTTCCTCAAATTTTGTTTCATTATTTGACCCCATCACTTTCAAAAAATATTCCTTATCAATTCGATTATGAACAATTCTGAAATGCTCATCTCCATAAGAATCCTTATAGGATAAAGAACTATTTATACTATCAACAAGAAAATTTGCTTTCGGTTGGCTTAAATCAACGGAATTAGCTAATGCTTTTAATACTAAAGAAAAAGTTGTCATTCGTTGCTGCCCATCAACTAAGTGAAATTCAGCTTTCATCTGAGTACTATCATCTTTAAATTTGGTAATAATTGTGCCAATAAAGTGCTCTTTAATAATATTGCCCTTATTCCTTTCTGCTGTTTCGTTAATATCTTCTAGCAAGCTTTCACAATCTTCTTTTTTCCAAACATAAGGGCGTTGAAAAAAAGGAATCACATATTGATTGGTTCCTGTATTTAGTAAGTTCTGCAAATGTACTTTGCTTATATTCATTTTGTGTTTAGTTAATGAGTTTATGTTTTAAACCTTCAATTTCTTTTCTACGAAACTGTACCTCAGCGTTTATTTTTACCTGCGTATTTAATTGCGTTTCCTTGTTTGCCTGATTCTGGAGCAATAGTATTTCGCTCTCTAATTTATTAATTCTATCAAGAATTCCTACATCCTGTTTACTTTGTTCAATTGGTCGCCTGATAAATTCACCCGTTAATTTTGCTGTTTGAAGAGCCGTTATGCATTGTGAGTATGAATCGTATAGTGATTTTAAATTGTGCTTATCCAAATTCTCAAATGCCAAACTTGTTAAAAATGCCTGTTGTTTATCTGTAGGTTCAATTATTGAAATTGTTTCAGTAATAAAACTTTTTTCGATAGTACGTTTGTTATAATCATTAAGGCTTATCCTCTTATTGCAGGTGTTTAACACAAACTCATTAGCATTATACACACAAAGCAAAATATGATAAGGGATGAATTTCTGAACCAGGTCAATAATTTTCTGTTTGTTTTTTTCGAAATCGTTTTCATTGGTTAAAACACTTATTACCTGAATTTCTTCAAAAATTATTTGGCTATCAGTATAACCTTCAATATTAACCTGGTTAGGTTTTAATGAAGACAGCCAATCAATTTTTATAATTGCAGATGAGTCCTCCAGTAGTTTCTTTTCAGAAAGTGTTAAATCAAAATTACGCTTAAAAAAAGTCTTGGTAATTTTTTTACTCACCAGGCATCTTTCAGGCAATTGCAATATTTGATTTAATTTCTCCACCCTTTATTTAACAATTAAAAACGATACAATTTCAAAAGGAGCATTAATATCTTTCTTAGTAATTGCTGTTCCTCCTGGGGTTGCAAGTGAGTCCAAACCCAGTTCTTCATCAGCACCTTTGATGTTTTTCATTGCACTATCTAAAAGTGAAACATAAGCGTCCATGTTCTTGCCACTTTTAGTTTGTCTATTAAACTCAGCAATAAGATTACTTGTAACTTCCGTTTTTCCTAAGGAAAGCTTTTTAAAATAATCAAGGCAACGCTTTGGGTTATTACTTGGAATAAACACTTCACCTTTTTCGTTTACATAGCAAAGTGCGTAAGGGTAAATAGCATTATTTGCATAAATATCCTCTTCTGCGACTTGTAACTCTTTTAAACAAAAAATGACACCTTGTTGTCCGTCTTTCAAATTATTTGGGGTGATAGAAAATATGCCCTTCGGTGTTAAATCAAAAAGTTCTTTTTCATCAATTGTTAATCGGTCTGCATCAATTTTAAAATCATTGAAAGTCAAATCTGTAATGGAAATACCACCTTCAATATCTTCTAAATCAAGTATTTGATTTTGAAGTTGTTTCAATTGTTTTTTTCTGTAATCCAAATCCTGATTCTGACTTGCGGTTTCATCAATGATGTTATCGTCGCCAGTAGCCGAAACATCCAGAATTTGCATACGTCCTTTTACACGGCCTATCAAATCAATATAGCTGTCAAGGTCCAGGTTAGGGAAAAAGTTAACCAATTGAATTTTTTCATTTACTGAACCTATTCGGTCAATACGTCCAAAGCGTTGAATAATACGAACTGGATTCCAGTGTATATCGTAATTTACAAGGTAATCACAATCCTGTAAGTTCTGACCTTCTGAAATACAATCTGTACAAAACAAAATATCAATTTGATTTTTTTCATCAGGATAAACCGCATTTCTTTTTTTAGAAAGAGGGGAAAAGTTTATTAAAATAGAACTCAATCCTGTCTTACAGTTAGGCATGTTAGTCTTGTTTGTATCACCACCAGTTACTTGTGCAGAATATAATTTCAGCTCATACAACCAAGGGCTTAACTGCGAATAGAGATATTTTACTGTGTCGGCAAAAGCAGAAAACACAACCACTTTTTTATTATCCTTATTTAATGGGTTTTGAATTTTGTATAAAATCAATTCCTTTAAATCCTTTAACTTCGCATCCCTTGATGCATCAACTACCAGTGTTTGAGAATGAATATTCTCTAATCGCCTTTTATCATCCAACAAATCTTCTTTGCACTTTATCAAATCTATATCCTGGAGCAATACTTTTACCTTCCCACCAACCAATAAATCTTCCAGGTTGTCATCATCAAAATCTACTGAGGTTATATCCAGGTCGCTGTTAAAGAATTCTGTACTCTGGGCATTTTCAACTTTAGAAAGTAAATCATCAATTTGCGCCAACAAAGATTCAAGCGTTAATCGGAAAGAATGAATAGAACTTTCAAGTCGTTTAAGGAGATTCACCCGCATCAAGTGAATTAAACTTTCTTCCCGATTCGATTGCTTGAAAATTCCTTTAGATGTTAAAGTGTCATACTTTTCTTCATAGCTCCCTTTTTTATCATCACGCACATAGGAGAGCGGAGAGTAGAATTTCAAATTCAAGGCATTCAGCTCATTGTTTACTTTGTCCATTGCGGGGAAAGAGCCTGCTGTATCAAAGTCCGAGTGTTTACTTATGGGTTTTAATCGCACAGGGAATTTCCCAATATCACTCACATCATAATATTTCTCAATGTGTTTTCTTGAACGGGCAATGGTAAGTAAATCAAGTAATTTAAAATAGTCACCACTTAAATTGTTTACCAGGGTATCTCTGCTTGTATTATCATTGGTGTTAGTCCGTAGCCAATGATTAAACTTTTGTTGTGCCTTACGCAACGTTTGTTCAATACTCGAAATCCCATATTGCTTTAAGGCTTTATCGTTTTGTTCGGTGATAAAAGCAATTTGATTTTTTATATCGTTCATTCTTGTGTTAACTGGAGTAGCTGATAACATCAATACTTTTGTTTTAACACCAGATTGAATAATATCATTCATCAAGCGTTGGTAGCGAGTGATGGTTTCCTTGCGAGGGTCATTATTCCGGAAATTATGTGACTCATCAATTACAATTAAGTCATAGTTCCCCCAATTTACTGTTTCCAAATTAATATCACCAGAAAATCCTCTTTCACGGGTTAAATCAGTATGATTGAGCACATCGAAATTCATACGGTCTTTCGAAAGAATATTCCGAACATCATTTTGACCATAAATAGCCCAATTGTCACGTAATTTTTTGGGACATAGAACAAGAATGCGGTCATTACGCAATTGATAATACTTCATAATTGCTAACGCCTCAAATGTCTTTCCGAGACCAACCGAATCAGCTATTATACAACCACCATATGTTTCAATTTTATCTATAGCCCCCAGAACCGCATCCTGTTGGAAATTGTAGAGCATTCCCCAAACAATAGTGTCCTTAAAACCAGTTTTGCGCAAACGTTGTTCCGAAATTTCGTTTATGATTTTGTTTTGAAAGATGTGGTTCAAAGTAAACTTGTAGAGCAGTTCAGGGGAATTTAGAATATGAGCTTTGTCAACAAGATTTATTATTTGTTGTGTAATTTCCTTGTTGCTTTTACTCCAAACACTCTGAAAGATATTCAGATATTGGTTTTCATCATCACTAAATTCATTCAGGTAAATGGTATTGTTTGATTTTATTAATCCAAGAGTTACCAGGTTTAAATCATTGGGAACAATTGAGTAACAGATGTTTTTATTTTTGTTTTTTATTAAAATAAATTTTTGTCCCCCCACTTTTCCTTCTCTAATCTGGCATTTGGTGCTTAATAATTCACTTACCTGTTCAGCTTTATACTTTGCTTTTAAATCAAAGTATGCCTTTGATTCTGCGTCATCATAGGTAAAGCGCAAATCATTTTCAGCACATTTATTATCAACTAAAATTTGAATTGATTTTGCTTTTGAAAATTTCGCAATTAACTCATAAAGTGATAATACGCTGGCGTATTCAACAGCAATAAACACTTCAGAATCTGGAGCGATGTTAGAGCTTACCTCATCAAAAAGAAGTTTATCCTGATTGTTTATTATTTTCATGTGATATGTCTAATTGCTTAACATCTTTCTTTTTCCATTTGTTTAATATCCAAATAGGTTTTATCTCCGAAATTACGAGACACCCACCATTCAATGTCTTTGCCTCCTTGGGCAATTTTTCGCAAATCGGCTGTCATCGTTTTACTCCCTTTTTTATGGTTATCTTCTGTTTATCGGTAAATGAGCATTGATAAGTTCTGTCTATATTATTTAACTATACCGAAATCTTTTTTGGATAACAATAATACGAAAAAATAGGTGGATGGGACTCGATATTTGCCTATACTTGTTACCAAGGACAAATCTATTTTTATTGAAAAATAAAAGTATTAACAAGATAGTCAAAAATTATAAACGTTAAAAGAGGCAATTATGGATTAGCATCCTTTGATTGCTTAACTACACCTAAAAATTGTAAGCCACGGGTAAAAGCATATTTATAAAAGTCTACGGCCTTTTTAGCTCCGCTCCTCTGATATATTTTTTGTCGTTGTTTTTCAATGGCACGTTCGGTAATATAAATTTCGTCTGCAATTTCTTTATTCGTCATGCCTTCAAAGATAAAAGGCATTATTTCCTTTTGTCTCTCAGTAAATATTTTTTTTCGTGTTAATTTCTCCTGCAAATAAATACCACCGTTTTGTATTTCTGTCAAAGCTTCCATTAATAATTCTGGTTCTAAGACATCTTTAGAAATATAGCCTTTTGCACCACGTTTTAGGTAATCATCAACCAAAACCTGTTCAAAATAAAAACTTAATATTACAACCTTCACATCTGGAAAATCCTTACTCACAACATCAAATGTTTTATTTCCATCCATCACCGGCATTTCAAGATCAAGCAATACAATATCGGGTTGTTTTTTGCAAAGCAGATTAAGTAACTGTTTTCCATTCTCAGCTTCGGCAATAACAGATACCCGTGATGGCTCTAACATATCAGAAATCAGATCTCTATATCGCGCCTTGTCATCAGCAATAATGACTGTTATCTTTTCCATACCATAAAATAATACTTAGGGTAAATATAAGAATATTTGTAAAATTCAGTTATTTAGCAAGAACCAAGGACGGTAAACCGTCCCTTTTTTATTGTTTATATATAATACCTTTGCATTACAGTAAAAACACTTTTATGAAAATACTTCACACTGCTGACTGGCATATCGGCCAGTTATTTCACGAATATGACCGTACCTATGAACACAAACAATTTTTAAATTGGCTTGTGGGAACTATCCAAGATGAGGAGGTCGATGTATTACTGATCAGCGGTGATGTATTCGACCTCTCTAATCCATCAGCTGCTTCAGTAAAGATGTTCTATACATTTCTTAACCAAGCTGTAAGATCCAATCCTGAATTACAAATTATAGTTATAGCGGGAAACCACGATTCAGCTGCAAGGCTTGAATCTCCCAAGCCCTTGTTGGAATCCTCCAATATTCACATAATCGGGCTGGTGGAAAAAGACCGGGAGGGGAATATCAATTATGATAAACTTACCATTCCATTGAAAGATAAGGATGGGAACGTTCAGGCATGGTGCATGGCTATTCCGTTTTTACGTATGGGGGATTATCCTGTAATTTCCGAATGTGAAAATCCATATACAGAAGGTGTTGCTGCTTTTTACAATTCGGCTTATGAATTCGCTTTAAAGAAAAGGCAAAATGGTCATGCTGTTATTGCCATGGGCCATTTACATGCTCAACAGGCCGAAATTACTGAAATGGACAAAACCGAAAGGCTTATTATGGGTGGCGTGGAATGTATTTCAGCAACAGCTTTTAATTCAGATATAAAGTATGTTGGTCTGGGGCATATTCATAAAGCACAGCGTATTGGAGGCAAAGAGCATATACGATACAGTGGCAGTCCTATTCCTATGTCATTTTCAGAACGTAATTACAGACACCAGGTAGTGGTGTTTGAAATAGAAAACGGAGAGGTAAAAGAAATTAGGACAATCGAGATTCCTGTGGCCATTCCTGTGCAAAGTATACCAGAGGTTCATAGTACAATGGCTGACGTCCTAGATGCTTTGGCGCAATTACCCAATATTAGTGGAAGCCTTGAATTCGCACCTTATCTTGAAGTTCGTGTGTTATTGGACAGACCAGAGCCTGCGCTTAGATATAAAATTGAAACAGCAATAACAGGTAAACATATACGCTTGGCAACGATCAATGTAAAATATCCAGTAAACCATGTTGACAGCCAAATGCAATCCATTGCACAGGATAGGCTGGATGAATTGCAGCCTTTGGATATTTTTTCAAGGATATATGAATCAACTTATAGCAATCCAGTTCCAACAGAAATACTTCAATTGTTTAACCAGATAACCCAAGAAGTATCGCAAATCGAAGAGCAATGAAGATATTGGCAATACGCATAAAGAACATGGCTTCACTGGAAGGAGAAACCGAAATTGATTTTACACAAGAACCCTTATGTTCAGCAGGGATTTTTGCTATTACTGGACCTATGGGTGCGGGTAAGTCTACTATACTGGATGCTCTATGCTTGGCTTTATATGCCAAAACTCCGAGGTATACACAGGCGAAAGAAACTGGTATAGATATTCGTGATGTTGGAGATGCAACTATAACGCAGGGCGACATCCGAGGAATATTGAGAAGAGGCAGTTCTGAAGGGTATGCAGAAGTAGATTTTGTAGGTATAGACGGACAGAGTTACAGATCGCAATGGAGCATAAGACGAGCGAGAAACAAGGCTGAAGGTACTTTACAGGCATATAATGTTTCTTTAAAGAACATAGATACGGATGTAATTTATTCAGGAACAAAAACGGAGATCTTGCCGGAGATAGAACGTCTAGTTGGATTAAACTTCGATCAGTTTACCCGTTCCGTATTATTGGCGCAAGGTGATTTTACCGCTTTTCTCAAAGCGGGTAAGGATGAAAAATCTTCGCTGCTTGAAAAGCTTACCGGTTCACAGATATATAGTGAAATTTCAAAACGCATTTTCGAAAAACATCGACAGGAAGCACAGGAGCTAGAAAATTTTAACTTCCAAAAGCAAGGTGTTGTTTTACTCACTCCAGAGGAGCTAGAAGCTTTTGCAGCAAGAAAAGAGGAATTAGGAACAATTATATTGGCCAGTGACAAAGCGGTGTTTGAATTGAGCAAGGAAGAAACTTGGTATGAACAGTTTGGTGCCTTCAAAATTAAACTAGAAGAAGCTAATGCGAGCCATGAGCAGGCTGATACAATCAAAAAAAATGGGTTGGACCGTGAATTGAAGCTAAAACAGACCGAAGTGGTACAGTCAGCAAGGGAGTTTGTGCAAGGTCTTCAAACGAACCAAAACCAGCTAAATAGTAAAACAACAGCGTTGAAGGATTTGGTTGAAAATCTTGTTAACATACAGAAACAAAAGAATGAGTCGGATCTGTTTTTAAAAAAAGCTCAGGAAGACCTAACCGTAAAAAACAAATATCGAGAAGATGCCCAACCTCAATTAAATGAAGCTAAAAAACTGGACGTTCAGGTAAAAGATCGTGAACAACAGGTTAAGAATGCTGCTGAAGAATTAAAAAATGCTAATGAAGGATTTCAGAAACAAGGAAAACAATTAAAGGAACAACAACAAAAATCGATTGAACTACAGACAAGCATTGATCAATTAAATCAATGGAAGGACAAGAACAAAGACCGGCAAGGTATTGCAGATAATCATACATTGATTTTATCCAAATTGATAGATGCACAGCAGTTGCTGGATTTTTTGCAGTCAACTTCTGTTAAGATACAAACAACAACGCAGAGCATTAAAAAGAAAGAAAAAGAGAAAGAGCATTTCGATAAGCAACTTTTTTCTTTTCAAACAACACAGGAGGCAAACCTTAAATCATACCAAGATAAACAGAAAGAAATAGCTGCCGTCAACATTGGCAAATTAGAAAAAGATAAATCTACTGCTGACACATTGTTGCAAGAAATTGTTCAGGCTAATGCTGATTGGAAGATATTGTACGGTACAATGAAGTCCTTTGAAAGTATTAAGGCTACACTCGCAGAAAACAAAAAGAAACTGAATACAGGAAAAAAGGAACAGACCTTGGCGGTAAAGCAATTTGAAACAGCAAAGACAAAAAGAGAAACTTCTTTACATTCCCTGAAAGTTGTCCGTTTGGCCTCGGCAGAAAATGTGGAAACATTGCGCGATCAGTTGGTGGAACTTGAACCCTGCCCTGTTTGTGGAAGCAAGGAACATCCTTATGCTATTCACAACCCACAACTTAATAAGGTGTTGGCAAAACTCGAAGATGACCACAAGCAACACGAAATAAATTATGAAAAATCGCTGCAAGAGCATAGTAGTTTAAATGAAATCTGTAACCAACTGCAAAAAGCAATCGATGCATTGACAACAGACTTGACATTGAAAGACGGAGAAATAAAAGAGCAAAAAGAAAACTGGCAGCAGTTCTCTATGTATGAAGATTTTAACAGTCTTATTAATGAGGAAGTAACAGCCAGTTTGCAGCAGCATTTAAGGAAACAAAAGGTTTTACAAAAGAAGTTAGATGAACAAATGCTGTCGTATAAAACAAAAAAGCAGCAACTGGATCATCAAAAAGAGGAGCAGGGTGAATTAGGTAAGCAGATCGATATTATAAGCAATGCCATAAAGGATTTTGAAAGAAGCCAGAAATCTCTTAAAGAGCAACTCGCCCAATACCAAGGCGATCAGGAAAAAACAAACATTGCTCTTTCCGAAACCCAGACAGCCTTGTCGATTTATTTTATAACTAAAAGCTGGTTCGAAAACTGGAAGACAAACGCTGGCGACTTTGTTAAAGACATACGTCAGTTCGCTGATTTGTGGAAGGCAAATACTTTAAAGCTTGACGAAGGTATATACCAGCAAGGAATTCTGACAGCAACGCTTAAGAGTTCACAAGAGCAAACGAAACTTTTGGCGGATGAAGTCACAAAAAAAGCAACTGCACATAATGGGTTCATACTACAACGTGATGATCTGCAAAAGCAAAGAATGGCACTTTTCAATGGACAGGAAGTACAGACAGTGGAAGAAGATCTTCAAAAGGCTATAGAAACAGCACGCGGCCAATTAGACAAATGTAAAACAGATATTGAAAAGCTAGGTACCACAATTACTCGCTTCGTTACTCAAAAAGAGGAAACAGAAAAAGATATAAAAGTCTTACGGCAAAATTTTATTGGATTTAAGGAGAAAATTGACAAATGGTTGTTGGCTTATAATGCACAATACACCACGGTATTGGACCAGAATAGCTTAGACCAATTATTGGCCCATACACCAGAATGGATAGAAACCGAGCGGAAAGCCTTGCGTGAAATAGACAATTTGCTTATACAGGCACAAACTGTATTAAACGAGCGTAAAACTGCGTTGGAAAAACATCAATTGGAACGATTATCGGATAGATCCTTGGAGAAAATAACCGAATTATTGTATGAGACAAAAGCGATACTACAGAATGCAACGAAAGAAAACACTGAAATAGGCCTCAGGTTGCAGCAAGATGCGGAAAATCTGGAGAAAACTGGTGAGCTTTTGACTGTTATTAAGGTTAAAGAAAAAATAGTTGAAAACTGGGCCCGGCTCAACCAAATAATCGGCTCGGCTGATGGCAAAAAATTCAGACAAGTAGCGCAAGAATATACGCTGGATGTATTGCTTGATTATGCTAATATGCAATTAGATATGCTCAGCAAACGATATATATTACAACGCATTCCTCAGTCATTGGGTTTGCAAGTATTAGATCAGGATATGGGTAATGAGGTGCGCACAGTATTTTCACTTTCGGGAGGTGAATCTTTTTTAGTTTCACTGGCATTAGCCTTGGGCCTAGCTTCGCTTTCTTCCACCCGTATGAAGGTAGAATCTCTATTTATTGACGAAGGCTTTGGCTCACTTGATCATAACACACTTAATACTGCTATGGATGCATTAGAGCGCTTGCATAATCAAGGACGTAAGGTTGGAGTGATTTCGCATGTGCTGGAAATGACGGAGCGCATTCCTGTGCAGATAAAGGTGAATAAGCATAATAATGGGAAGAGTAAGGTAGAGATTACTGGAGTATAAAACTTATTGTAAATCGAAAGTATTAAGTAAGTAAAAAAGCATGCTATGCATATATCGTATTTAAAAATAAGAAATTACCGTGGAGTCAAGTTTGATCAATTTGAAGCATCACCATTTACCTGCATTATAGGTGAAAATAATGCCGGTAAGTCAACCATATTGTTGGCAACTAGTCTATTTTTCTCTGGTACAAGTTTAAGCAAATCAGATTTTTATAATGAAGATGAACCTATTGAAATACAACTCACGTTTTCTGATATAAACGAAAAAGATATAAATAGATTGTCATCTGACCATCGAGAAAGAATTAAAGAACTAATCAACGAAAACGAATTAATATTAACGCGATGTTACAATACAGATGGTAAATCTGACCTTCTTTGTAGTCGTCTCTCTCCAAAAGATCCTAGGTTTGATAAAGATGTGGTCGGGGCAATACTAAAAGGAAAAAAAGGTAAAGAGCTATCGGAAAGAATTGTTTTGTTGTTTCCAGAATATAGCGAAAAATTGAATGATGTTAAAACTCAGAAAGATATTTATATAAAACTGGAAGAAATAATTTCAGAACTCTCCCCTGATGAATTAGAACTAAAACCTTCTTCTCTTCCCACAGGCATTGAAAATAGCATAAAAAATTTTTTACCTGAACCGATTTATATTGCAGCCGTAAAAGATTTAAAAGATGACGTTAAGTCTAAAGAATCCGCAACATTTGGAAAACTGTTAGGTATTTTGATGAAGTTCCTGGAGAGCTCAGAGCATTTTGAAAAAATCACAGAGTCATTCAATGATTTACATAAATTACTTAATGTTGTTAGAGGAGCGGAGCAAGTTTCTGATAATAGAATCGAAAAATTGCAATCCATTGAAAAGCAGATTGGTTCTTTTCTTTCTGAAAACTTTCCTAAATCGAAGGTTGAAATAGAAATCCCCAAGCCGGAACTAAAACAAGTATTTACAAATGCCAGAATCTTGATTGATGATGGTGTTAGAGATATTATCGAAACAAAAGGTGATGGCATAAAGAGGGCTGTGACGTTTGCCTTACTTCGAACGTATGTTGAGCAATACAAAGAACAAAAAAAAGAATTAATTGAGACAAAACAGACTGATCAGGGAAATGTGGTAGCCGAAGTAAACGAGGAGAATGCCTCTACAGAAGTAAGCGAGCAACCGTATATTTTCTTGTTTG
Organism: Bacteroidota bacterium; assembly: GCA_040388455.1. Taxonomy (GTDB): domain Bacteria; phylum Bacteroidota; class Bacteroidia; order 2-12-FULL-35-15; family 2-12-FULL-35-15; genus 2-12-FULL-35-15. The sequence continues at coordinate 23,576 of JAZKBX010000038.1, read as the reverse complement.
AAGAGCCTGAACTATATCTACACCCAAATGCTCAAAAAATACTATTTGAAGCATTAGAGAAATTGACTGAAGCAAATAATCAGGTTTTTGTCACTACACACTCCGCTATGTTTTTCTCACCGCAATCTACAGGAACTTTTGTTAAAGTTGTAAAAAAGTATCCTGAAAAAGACAAGCCATATGCTGAGTTTTTAACGATAAATCTTTTGAAAGAAATCAAAGCAAAAGATGCATTCCAAATTATTTGTTATGAAAATAACACTGCGGCTTTCTTTGCCAATAAAGTACTATTGGTAGAAGGCGATTCAGATGTCATTTATATTAAGGAAGTTGCAAAACTATTAAATACCGAATGGAATTTCGAAACAAAAAACATTCCCATTATTTCAATAAATGGAAAATCAAACGTCAAAAGGTTCATCGATTTTTATAATTTTTTTCAGATTAAATGTTTTTGCATAGTAGACTCTGATGCATTAATCGAAGGCTTTGAAAAATTTAGCGTTCCAGATGAGATAAAAACCAAGAGGGATGATTTGTTAAAGTTGCTTGATAAGATTGCCGATGAAAAAAACACACAACCTGATTTACCGGTATGCAAAATAAAAGAATTAACAAGAAGATATACCTGGAAAGAAAGGTATGCTAGATTAAAGGAATTTGGAATGAAAATAAAGGATGGTCAATCTTTAACTGATGAGGAAATATTGCAAATAGATTATCTGTTTGCTGAAGAAACAAATAATAGAAGGAGACAAATATTCACTGACAAAGAAATAGAACTTGAAGAAAAGAATGAGTTATTACATGACTTAAGGGAATTAAATGTTTTTATACTTTCTCATGGGGCAATAGAAAGTTATTACCCGAATGGAATGACTGGAGAGGATAAACCTACAAAAGCACTCAATGCAATTAAATTTTTAAAAGAGGAGGAAGATTGTAAATCTCATTTGCCAACGATTAAAGTCGGAGATGATGAGTTTTGTGAATTAGAGCTAATATTTAAGTTAATATTTGAATAAAAAATAAAGTCTATGAAAATATCTGCGTTAAAAATAAAAGGCTTCAGGTCATTTGGTCCAGATCAGGTAATTATTCCTATCAATCAAAAGTTGGTTGGATTCATTGGCTTAAATAGTGCAGGAAAAACAACAGGACTTGATGCTTTAAGAAAACTATTCGGTTCATCGTTAGCAGACAGAGAAATCTATCGGCAGGATTTTCATATAGGTAAAGATGAAAATTCTGATGAAATCATTGAAAGGAAGTTGTCTATCGAAGTACGAATAGATTTTTTAGAAGAAGAAAAAGAAGCGGTACCTCATTTTTTCAATAACATGGTTATTGACGATGAAGACGAAGATCTTTATATAAGGTTGCGACTTGAAGCGACCTGGAATAAATCAGATCTGATTTCGGATGGAGAAATTGATAGTAAAATTTATTTTATAAAGATAGCTGAAGATGAGCCAGAAGAAGAAGATAATAAGCAGTTATTCCCTAATCATTTTAGAAGCCTAATCCAGATTTTATATGTACCTGCTATACGAAGGCCTGCCGAACAATTAAAATACGTTTCAGGAAGTATTCTTTACAGGGTTTTAAAAAAAATAAAATGGGATGATGACTTCAAGGTGGAGTTTGATAAAAACATCGATGAAATCAACGATGCTTTTAAAGGCCTGCCGGAATTTAATATGGTTCAATCTTCCATTTCCGGTTTTTGGCAAAAATTCCATAAGGATGAACGTTATAAGGATACTTTGCTCGGGTTCGGTGGAAGTGATTTTGACTCTATCCTTAAAAAATTGGAAATATCATTTAGTCCTACCGGTACACACAAAACATTTGGTATAGATGAACTCGGTGAAGGGTATCGGTCACTCTTTTATTTAACCTTAGTATGCGCCTTATTGGATGTGGAAGAAAAATTGGCAGGAAAAGAGGATGAAGAAACGATTGGCATCAACAATCCACTTCTCACAATATTAGCCATTGAAGAGCCCGAAAATCATATTGCACCACAATTATTGGGCAGGGTTATCAAGATTCTTAAAACTATTGGTGAAAAAGAAAATTCACAAGTATTGCTTTCTTCGCATACACCTGCTATTGTGAAAAGATTAGATCCGGAATGTATTCTTCATTTCAGAATCACGGAAAAGTACGAAACGGAGGTCAATCAAATACTCCTTCCAAAAAGAACAGATGATGCATATAAATATGTAAAAGAAGCCGTCCATAATTATCCTGAATTATATTTTGCCAGACTTGTAATAATAGGTGAAGGAGATAGCGAAGAAGTAATCTTCAATCGATTAATGGGAGTAATGAAAACAGATTTTGATGATAACTTCATAACATTTGCACCACTTGGCCACCGATTTGTGAACCACATTTGGAAACTACTGAAAGCATTACATATCCCGTATATAACCCTTCTTGATTTAGATATAGAAAGAGAAGGTGGTGGCTGGGGGAGAATAAAATATGTGCTACAACAATTGCTCAAAACTGGTGTAAGTAAAAAGAATCTGTTGGAATTATCAGATGGTAGCTTGCTATCAGATGAGAGTCTTGAAACTATGCACACTTGGAGTTTAACCAATAAAGATTCGATTAAAACTTTGCATGGCTGGGTCGAGTTCTTAAAAAAATATAATATTTTTTACTCGAATCCGCTTGATTTAGACTTCCTAATGCTTACTCATTATCTTGAATTTTATGCGCAAGCTATACCAGAAAACGGTGGACCAAAAATACCGGACAAGACCAAAAAGCCCAAAGAGTTTGACGAAAAAGTTTCTGTAGCCATTCAGTCAACACTAAAATCAGAAAAAGCAATAGCTGCTACTTATTCCCAGGATCAAAAAGAACTCATGATTTGGTATAATTATCATTTCCTGGGCCGAGGGAAGCCCGCTACACATATTCAAGTCGTGGCATCAATGACTTCGCGGCAAATACTTGAAAATTTGCCTGATGTTTTTAAGGAAATATTTGAGCAAATCTCTTCAATATTAAAGCCCATCCCCTAAATGAAGAGAGTTAAAACAGAAATTTGGTCACCAGCAGATGGAATGATACTTGAGAAAAACGCTCTTGCTGTCACTACAAAAATAACGAACAGTTTGGTTGTAGCCGGACCAGGTGCAGGCAAGACTGAATTGCTGGCACAAAAAGCGTGCTTTCTATTACAAACTAACACTTGTAAATTTCCTTATAAAATTCTGGCAATAAGCTTTAAAAGAGATGCTGCATATAATTTGAAGGAAAGGGTAAAGTTGCGCTGTGGAGATGAGCTCTCACGTAGATTTGATTCATTAACCTTTGATTCATTTTCTAAGCAATTGCTGGATCGATTTAAACAAGCCTTACCTAATGGATATAAAATTGTTGCTGAGTATGAAGTTGTATTGAGTGATCAACCTATCCTTGATCTATACAAGACAGAGGATCTTGACTATTTTAACTCGACAGATAGAAATTTAATAATGAGCTTGCATACGGCTCAACTGCCACATACTGTCGAAGCAAAAGGAGAGCAGATCCGAAATAAAGTGTGGAATAAAATGATCGGTGGAAGACATTCAAAAGTTTCCTTCAAAATGATAATGCGATTAGCGGAATACATTATAAACAGCAATCCCAAGGTAAAGCAATATTTACAGCAAACATATCAATATGTCTTTCTTGATGAATTTCAAGACACAACCGGAATTCAATATGACTTGTTTAAAAGTTGCTTTCTGGCTAGCGGATGTGCTTTTACTGCAGTAGGAGATGACAAGCAACGTATAATGCTATGGGCGGGTGCACAAAATACGGTATTTGATGATTTTATTGCTGATACGAATGCAAAGCGAATCCCGTTAACTATGAACTTTCGGTGTGCTCCGAGATTAGTAACTCTCTTAAACCATTTAACCGAGCATCTGTTAGGAAAAAAAGATTTTGCCACTCCATCGCCAAAATGGCAACCAGACCAAGGTGAATGTTTTGTATGGGCTTTTGAAGATCCTACTGCTGAAATGCAAATACTATTTCAAGAGGTGAAGAAATTGATAACTAACGATAATGTGAACCCAAGAGACATTTGCATACTTGTCAAACAACAATTGAAAATATATGCAGGTAGCTTGATAGATTATTTCAACAAAAATGGTATTAAATCAAGAGATGAAAACAGGTTACAAGATATCCTGACACAAGAATTATCTGTATTTATCATTAATGTTTTGTACACAATATTTGAAAAAAAGTCTGGTAATGCCAAACAAGCTGCATTTGTTTTTATGAGCAATTTACATACAGAATTAGAAGACCAACAACTGCTAAGGCTGGAAGGATTATTTTCGAAATTCATTAAAAAAATCAGGAAGGATTATGCTGCTAATTCTCTGACAGACGAAGAAATTAAAAATATGATTTCGGAGATTGTCGGCTTTGCAGATAAGGACCGCATCAAGGCCAGTTTCCCAGCGTATAAAAATACTGAAGTATTGAATTCTACTATAACAGAGCTACAGGACGAGTTTATAAATACTTACCATGTTACAAATGACATGGCTTTAGCGCTGGATATGTTGATTGGGAAGGATACGATTCCGGTGATGACGATACATAAAAGCAAAGGCCTAGAGTATCATACCGTTATATTCATCGGCTTGGAAGATGGTGCATTTTGGTCTTTTGAGCGGCAACCGGACGAAGATAAATGCGCCTTTTTTGTTGCTCTTTCTAGAGCAAAGGAACGGGTGATTTTCACTTTCAGTAAAAAACGTGAAGGTCGTTTTGGAATGAAAGATCAAACCTATAGAAATATTAAAGTTCTCTTTGATGAACTTCAAAAATCTGGTGTAGTAACAATGACAAAAAAGTAGTCTAGTATAAAACCTAATCGCAAGATCATTAAAAGGATTACAAAACACGAACGATAATACTTTCCAGTTTCTTTCGGAAATATCTAACGAAAAGATGTATGGCTCCCCTCTTTGAGTTCTTTTTTTTACGAATTTGAAATGGTTTTACTACTTTTAATCGATTACAAATCGTTCCCAATCGCTCCAATCGATTTTAATCGATTGAAATCGGTAGTTAGAATCGATATTAATCACTGAAAATCGATTTGAAACATTAGCTGGGATAAAAAAAGATAAAGACGAAAAAGACATACTTTCAAATATTATTAATTTATTAAACGACAAATTCGGTACAGACTTTAAAAGTGCCGAAAAACTTTCTTTGACCAAATAGAAGAAGAATTATTCTTGGATGAAGATTAAAAAAAAACGAGCCTTGAACAATCCGCTTGATAATTACAAATATGCTTTTGAAGATATGTTTATCAATAAACTAAATAGAGCGAATGGATGGCAACCAAGAAATATTTGACAAGATTATGGAGAATAATGACTTTAAAATGATGTTAAAGATTGGTTAACAAAGAAAATTTACGAAAGATTTAATAAATAGATATTAATGTTTTTTGATTCGATAGCATCAAACATTTAATGCCTCAGATATATTCAAATTAATGGATGAGCTAAATCAATATTATAACTCAAAAATTAGCCCGGAAAAAATGTTTCTGGGGTATAAGGAACTTTTCCCTAATGAGCTTGAATTATTGGTAATATATAACTTATACATAAGTAAAAGCGAATCGACCGAGAATTTTGAATATTCTGAAATCAAGCAATCCATCCTTGACAGTTCAAAACTCCCTTTTTTAAATTTAGGTACACAAATTCAGGTAGAGCGTGTGTTTAAAAAATTATTGGGAGCTTTCATTGAACGCATACCAGGAAATTTTAATCAATTTGTTTTAACTCCTCATGCAGAACGTATTATTGAAATTATTGTGCACCGCATTAAGAATCCTTATTTACAATTCCCATTAAAAGAAACCTTTGAAACATATTTTCAATTACCAGAGAATGCAGAAAATGATATTTCTCTTTTACAAAGATGGTATAAATTAGGTTTTCAAAATACGGCGAGGCAAGTTGTTATTGGACATTTAGAGGGATTGAAAATCGCTGTTGACCAAGCTATAAAAGAATTAAATCAAGTATTAGAGGCAGACGATTTAACAGCTATTCAAATGCTTGAAAAATTCGCTTTTAATTTTCGCATTTTGGGAGAAAAGGCAAAGCAAATTAACGAAGCTTTAAGAGTAAAAGAAGACGTTTATTATTCATTGAGAGCCATTGTGGAAACTTTCATACAGAAAACGGATAGTTATAAACATCCTAATACTACTTTCGAACAAATCGCTTACTCAAACTTGGAAAAAGAAAGAGAATCTGCTCGCTATATTAAAGAAGAGGTTTTTATTTTCTTTGATAAAGTCGATAAACAGTTATCGCTTATTAATGCTCGGCTAACTTTTGCCAGTTATAAGATCACAGAACTTCAAGAATCTTTAAGAGCACAGTCACATTACAAAATAAACCTAAAAAAAATATTATCCTTTTTGTTAGAAAACAGCTCCTCCGATAAAAACGGAATAAAGCTTCCCAATGGTTTTCCGGCAAAAGACATAGTTCAGCAAAAATTTAGATTCAGACCAATTAGATATTGGGATCGAGGATTTTTACTACGAGGAAAACCGTTTGAACAAGAGTCAGATCAGTTGTATGAACAAGAAGAACGTAATAAACTTGAATTAGAATTGGCTCAACAAAAATTAATATATGAACTCTGTGAAAAAGCGCAAAAAGACCTTTCAGAATCGGGTACACTTAATTTGAGTTCCAGATTGTTTGAGATTATGGAAACCGAAAATAACATTGAGGTTGTTGTTGAAACTGGGTACGAGCTAATGAGGGCGATTTCAAAAACTACTCAAATAAATATTAAAGAAGAGCTACAAAGTGATAAAAATAATACAATTCATACATGGAAAGTAATACTTCAGAACAAGCCGAATTTGAATTCCTGAAAGACACGCAGGTTCAGCAGCATTTTTCCGAACTTAACATTGAGTTGTTGAGAGGTGTTCATATTCTCTCCAGTGATGTTACATTATTTGGCATTTTAGATTTATATCGTGACCCTTTTGCTCATTATTATAGGAAGTTATATAGCTTGGAGCTACAGCAAAGAACTTATGATGGAATTTCATTTTTTTATCTTGAATTCCCGATTACAGGGAAGGGTAAATTATCTAATTCAACTTTATTTCAAGAATTAGATGCTGAAAGTACCATAGTCGGATTCATATTGGCAAACCTTTATTATGCCAGTTATTTCAGCTTTGATAAAAAATTTCATTGGGATGATATTCAATATGAAATAGAGCATGGTGAGCACAAGGAGGCTTATCAAAATTTATTCTTTAATGCTTCAAGAGCGGAGTATTCTGACAAAGAGTGGGACAATGTTAAAAGACAATTTCGGGTGGTGATTAATTTTTTTGATCGTATCCGGTTAATTGAGAAAGAAGAGTCCGAGGAAAGCATCCATTTTACTGTTCTGCCGTCCATCTTACATTTTATAGAAATTTATCAAAAGGAATTAGAAAATACAGATGAGTTTTTAAAAGAAATTAAATTAACCGATTAGTGAATTATCCTCGCCTATATTCTTTGTCTACGGTTTGTCTGTTAAAACACTACAATCAGGACTATCTTATGCACCCTCTCCGAACCGATTTTACAGGTTCAAACGGAGTAGGGAAATCAATTATTGCCGATCTTTTTCAGATCATTTTTATTGCTGATAGTAAGCATATCAAATTTGCAACTGAAGGAATTAATAAAAAGAAACGTAAAATTGAAACATTGCCTTATCAGAGTGGGATTGGCTATTCTTTTTTTAATGTTGAAGTTTCAGAAGGGAAATTTATAATAGTTGGCGCAGCTATATTAGGACAAGGAGCTACATCAATTAAACCATTTATTATTACAGCATCAGTGGATTATAATAACAGCAACCTTGAACAAAGCGCTTTTGATTCAAATAAACTGCTATTTAATAAACACTTTATTAAATCTAATAAAGAACCATATACACTTGATGCCTTAGCTCATGCAATGCAAGACAAGTTTCAATTGTATGTACATTACTTTAGTACCAAAGACGAACGAGAAGCGTTTTATGCTTGGCTATATAAGAACGAATTAATATCAATCAATTTAGTAAAGGAAGGTAATTTAAAAGCATTTGCAAAGGTGATTCAATCCTTTTCAAAATCTAAGTCTTTAGATATTGACAATTCAAATAGTTTGATAGAATATTTATTTGAAGAAAACGAAAATGAAATAGAACAAGAATATAAACAACAAGAGCAAGCAGTTCAAAAATTATTATTTCAATTCAAATCTACTAAAGAGAATATTATTAATATAGGTAATAAACAGAAAAACCTTCTAATTCTGCAAGGATATGACAAGCAAAGAAAGGATACAGAATTTCAATTGTTGTTCAATGAGTACATTGTATATTATTACGATCAGATTGAAAAACAAACCTCTTTTAAAAAACATGAACGCGATATTAAAAACAAAAGCGAAAGATTAAAAACTATATTGGCCAGAAATACAAAGTTTTCAGAGATCGTTAATAAAAGTGCTAAAAAATCTGAAGACACTGCAAATGCGTATGGTGAATTAGTAAAAGGGAAAAACAAATTTGACAATTTAGATGCGATAACAAACGAAATAGATATTATAGATAAAATTAATGTTCAAGGATTAATATGTACTCCTGATTCTTCCCAAGGTTCTGATTTATTAAAGAGTCAGGCACAAGTGTTTTCAGAAAGAATATCAAAGTCGTCCCCTGTTCTGAAGCGTTACAAGAGCATTAAGGAGATGGACGACAAGAAAAAGGAACAGGATGAATGGCTTAAACAAAGAACTAAAGAGTGCGAAGAAAAAGAAAATCAACTGAAACATTTTAAAGGAACTCTTGATCAGCTTCCGGAAAACAGCTTTTTTATTAAAGCATTATCAAGTAAGGCTTCACTTGTCGAATCTCAACAGATAGTTTTATTATATCTAAGACGCTTGTTTTTTGGAATACCGAATGAGTCCAATGAGGGAACAAGATATACTGAATCAGGGGACTTACTTAATTTAAATAACATCACAGAGGACAAAGTTAATGGAGGATGGTGGTTAAAATTGGGAGAAGTATATGAGTTCATACCAAAAAAATCTTCATTGCTACCAGATTTATCAGAAATTCAGATAAGTAATTTGAATCAGCTTAAAGTAACTATTGGTAAAAAAATTAAAGAATGCGCTGATAGCAGGATCATATATGAAGATCTTTTAAAGGGAAATATATCTGAGAATTTTAATGAATATCCTTTTGATATTGATTTATCTGATTATACTAAAATTAAAGAGCATAAGTCCGCATCTGAGTTGTCCGGATTGTTAGCTCAAAAAATGGCTTTACTTAAAAGTGAATACCAAAAGCGTTTGGAGGAGGTAAATACAATTAAAAAAGAATATGGAATTTCTTCCGATGACTTAGATTTTATTTCATTATTAGAACAAACTAATAGCAAAAAGGATTTGTTCAATGCACGCTCGCTCAATCTTAAAGGGAAATTTAATTTGGAAAAGATAGAAGGAAATGGTATAAACGAAACTTTGCCTCAGTTGGAAGAAAATCAGAGAAAACTTGTTCTTGAAGTCCATGAATCAAAGAATCAATTTGAAAAATCTGAATTTTCATTAAAAGAAAAATACCCAAACACTGAATTACCAGATATAAATAGTCCACAAGTTAGCTCTATTGATATAGCTGTATTAAATAAAGCATTTCAGGATGCGGCCACCCAATATATTATTGAATACAATCAAATAGTTGGTCGCTATGAAGAAACAAGAGAGGAGCGGTCTATTCAGATAAACGAACAAATAACTAATAAAACATTTTCCTTTGAGATACTTGAAGAGGCATTATTAGGAAGAAAAATAAAAACTTTAGATAAAGTAACCGACCATCTGGAAGAATTAAATAGTGATTTATTAAAAATTGCCGATGAACTATTAACAAGTTTAACAAAAGTTTTCGGAAAAACAGAACATTATTATGATCGATATAAAAGTTTGATTCAATCTCTTAATGACTTCTTTAAGGGAAGATTGATAAGTGATAGATTTTATTTTAAAATTGATTTCACTCCAAATCACAAGTTGGATATTAAATGGATAGAGCAATTAAGGCGGTCGGTAAATAGTATCACAACATCAATGAGCATAGAGTCGGAATTAACTCCGGAACGTTTCATTGGTGATTTTTATGCGCAGTATTCTAAAAATAAAGCAAAGATTTCTATTGAAGAATTACTCAATCCGAAAAAATACTTCTTGCTTGCTGGTAAGTTAACAGATGAAAACGGAAAAGAAATTCCGGGTAGTACGGGAGAAAGTTACACAGCGATTGCGCTATTAGGAATCGCTCGATTATCGATAGTACAGGATGGGAACAGAAAAGGATTACGTTTTCTTATTCTTGAAGAATCCGCCACTTTAGATAATACCAATTTTGGGATTTTTCCACTTATAGCAAAAGAGTATGGTTATCAAATTTTAACAATGACTCCTAAACCATATGCTCTTGGAGGTGATGAAGGATGGTATATACATCATTTGTTGCCGGGTAAAATTAATCGCGATATTAACTATCCTAATGTGATGAGTTATTTTAGAACAATTACTGATAAAACCGAATTGGAAACATATTTAAAAGCCAAAGAACAATAATGAATTGGCAAACTTTCAAATCGCTACATGAAATTTATAAAAACGGAAAAACAAAATTCCGGCCAACATTAGTTGGTGATCCAGTATTTAAGTTTCATATTAATCAGACAAAGGAACTTTTAGTTACTAAAAAAGAAATTCTTGTTTCGCCATCGAGATCAGGGAACAGTTTGAATTTTGAAAATACTTTCAAGAAAAATTATCTCGATCAATTTACTATATGCTTTTCATTTTTAGAAGAAAAGGGATTGAATACACCATACTGCAAATTCGAAATGGAAGACATTTTGATACTTCGTGATATGCAAGCACAAATGAACGAAGGTTTACTTAGTGAAATTCGGGAACAAATTATTAAGTCGAATGAAACTCGAAGAGGAGTTTCTCTAATGTTTTTTAAACATGAAAAGCATTTGGACAACCACGAGGCGTTAGAAAAAGCAGTAAAGCAAATTTTGAATGTAAAGATCTTCACTGATGAAAGGGATTTTCAATACTTGTATGTTTTACAATGCCACGCTCCAAAAGCTATTGTCCTTTGTGAAAACCTGCATTTTTTAAAAATGCCCGGTAAACCAAGAAAAAATGACATTGAGTTATGGTATGCAGGTGGAAGAAATATTGAAAAATTAAGATATTCGAATCATGGCGGAATGCCAATATATTATTGTTGTGATTGGGATTATGATGGGCTTGATATTTTTCGTGCTGTAAAAGAAAAAATTCCGGAAATAGTTCTTTTACTTCCAAACGGAATCCCTCGTGAAATTGAAAAAACAGAACATAAAAGCTTATGGAAAAAACGTGAGGACGCAAATTATTTATCCGGATTACAATCAGATTTATTTTCGGAACCGCAACGACTTCTCATAAGGAATTTAATAAAGAATAATCTTTGGGTTGTAGAAGAATCAAACGATTTAATTGAAATGATTAAATCGATTCAACAAGCGGAAAAGGGATAAGACTAACGATAAATAAACACACTAAAAGTATAAAAATGGAATTATTATATTTATGGATAGAAGATTTTAGAAACATCCGAAAACAGGGGTTTAACTTTAATCCTGAATTAGTTTTTACTACTACACCAATATCAGAAAAAAGCACCAAGGAGATAGTTTATAAAATAAAAATAGACTACAATGCAAATTATGTAAATCTATTCGATAGCAATATTATTAATGTTACTGGGGTTATCGGAAAAAACGGATCGGGAAAATCCAGCCTTTTGCATTGTCTAAAAATGATGTGCGGTAAATTATCTACTCTAACCAGTCCTTTAATATTTGCATTATTGGATCGAGAATCCAAAACAATTAAAACTTATTATTATAAAGAAGGCGGTGTTGAGGAAATGAGTTCTTTATCAATATCGTTAGATACCACCAAGGAGGTTAGGGATAAATTTAAGATTACTAAACCAAAGCCCTACTCAATTTCGAGAATGCAATTCAATAATGGAAGTGGAATTAAAGGTTTAGATTTTGAATTTGAAGATATAGCTTGTTGCTTTTTCTCAAACGCTTTTGATAGCCATCCTGAACAGATATATTCGAAAATTCACAATGTTTCAACTAACTATCGTGTTGAGACCTTCTTTAAAAAATATATCGAAAAAATTGAAAAAGAAGCAAAAAAAACGAAGAAAAAAGAGATACCTAAATTAGTACTTTATCCATCTCATATTGCTGAATACCATAAATCAGAACAAAGAACTCTTTTAAAGTTCATTTCCTACGCAAATGCAAGAAAAACTGGCAAGTTACCTGATTTACCTACATCACTTATTGTACAGTTTAATTTTGAAGACTATGAATATTTAATTAATGAAAATTCATTTTTGTACAAAAAGGAAGCAATTGTTAAGATACAAGAATTAGCAGTACAGCTCATTTCTAAGTCGAACGATAAGAGAAATAATTTTTTAAACATTGTTGTTCTTTGTTCTTTTTATTATGCTTTACGGTGGGATTTATTTCAGCCAAGCAGGGTTTCAATGGATGATGTAAAAATAGGTATAGATAACTTACTCAAGAATCCGAAAACCCTATTCGGTAATATTAGAGAACTTCTTTCTCCTTTGAAAATTACTGATGGCTCAAACCAAAATGCAAAAACAATAAATGAGTTTCTGGGTAAAAAATTTACAGACTCAGTTCAAAAAATACAGTTTAGCGATACGGAAATGGTTTCTGATGACAAAACACATTATCGCTTGAAAGCAGACAATAATTTATGGACTGTCCTGAATCTAATTCATGATTTAAAGTATGTTATGTATTCTACTTTTATTGATTACTCATGGGGTACTGGGATAAGTACAGGAGAAGAAGCCTTTTTGTCTCATTTTGCCCGATTGAATGAAGTAAAGGAGGATCTTTATCATAAAACAATTTGGCTTCTAGTTGATGAAGGCGATTTGTATTTTCATCCGCAATGGCAGAAAGAATATTTTAATAATTTGATTACGTATGTTAAATTTCTCTTTCCAAGGAACAAAGTGCAAATTATTATTTCAACACATTCTCCTTTTATTGCTTCTGATTTACCGAAGCAAAATTTAATTTTCTTAAAGAAGAATGTGAACGGAGGCTGTGAAGTTGCAAATTCCGAAACGCAAAAAGAAACATTTGGAAATAACATCCATGAGCTGTATGCCGATTCTTTTTATCTTACTGACGCTTTAATTGGAGAATTTGCTAAGAATAAAATAAATGATGTAATAACAATATTGCAAAATAAAAAAGCACTCCGAAATCCTGAGTCCATAAGACAACTTATTAATATTATTGGCGAACCTATAATTAAAACAAAATTATTGGAAATGCTTGCTGAAAGATTGGGAGAAAACGTCGAACTTACAAGGCTTAAAGCACAACAGGAATATATCACTCAGAGACTTAAAGAAATTCAAAAATAATGATACAAATTAAGTCAACATTATTAAGAAACCTTGATAATATTTGTAAAGAGCATTATGACTCATTGCAAGCTTCTATATTAGCTAAAACTGCAAACCTTAAAGTAAGACAAAGAGAATTTATAGAAGATAATATTGAAAAAATTCTTACTTCGAAACCGAGTGCTCTGTTTACTCTCCATAAAGATTACATTCAATTTTGCAAAGCTCCTGGTAAAGCATCATTAAAGCACTATAATACTGGTCTAAGTAGTGCTTTCAATTATAAATGGTTTACGAAAAAAAATGCCACCCATTATTGCGGCTATGACCTTGCCAAAAAAATAAATTTTAAAACTTGTCCATATTGCAATAGAAACTATACCGTTACAGTTTCAGAAGGGATGAGCAGAACTGTTCGACCAGATTTTGATCATTTTTTTCCTCATAAGCAATACCCATTGTTAGCCCTTTCCTTTTATAATCTTGTCCCAAGTTGCTTAATTTGCAATCGAACAATTAAAAATCAAGCTAAAATTGTACATGGAAAATACATACATCCATATGAAGAAGGTTTTGGAAACACTTTAAAAATTAATTATTTTCCAATGGATATGGATAGCTCAGTTGGTCTAAAAAAAAATTATACTATCACTTTACAAACAAATCCGATAGAGCCTGAAAAGTCAAAGAGGTGCTTAAGTAGTTTTAAACTTTTTAAATTAAAAGAAATTTATGAAGAGAGTCATGGGGGAGAAATAGCAGATATTATTAAAAGGCATAATGTTTCAAATGGAAAATATCTTGAAATATTGCATAGTGCTTTCCCTAAACTTGGATCGATTGATGAATTATATAATGTAGCATTTGGAAATTATCATAATGAAGATGATTTTGAAAAAAGACCTCTATCAAAATTGACGAAGGATATTGTGGAACAACTTGTTTTTACGATGCCAATTACTTTAAAGAAAATTTCTTGATCTAATGAAAAATGAAAAGTCTATATCATTTTTACTTGGGGCGGGATTTTCGGCAAATCAGGGTTATCCGGTTGGTAGCACATTGAATAATTTGCTTTTAAAATGTACGGGAGAAGAATTTGTATTTCATTCAATGGGTGGACTTGCAGTTGTTACTAAGGGAGAGAAACCTTATAAGACAAGTTATGATTACAACTTTGAATTCTGCAAAGAACTGTTCCAATATTTCAATTTAAAATTCGGGCACTTTGATTACGAAGAATTTTATGATTTTATTCAAGGTGAGGCGAGTAAGGATTCCGGAGTAGAAGAAATCGCAAAAAAATATATTGGAACTCATTTTAATTCCGTTTCTGATCTTCTTTTTGGGTTAAAGAACATTCTTAATCAGCTATTAGGGTTTTATTTAAAAGATAATGAAGGTCTTAAATACTATGATGATCAGGCTTACATAATTGGGGAATCATATTATGGCTATACTGGATTATTGAAATCTATTAAAGAATTTTCAAAAAACAATATTCTAAATATTCATACATTAAATCACGATCTTTTTCTCGAGAGGTTAAATCATACTGATTTTTTTGAAGGACAATTGAGCGATGGCTTCCAAGAAATTGGATCACCTTATTACGGAGAACTAAAAACCCAAGGTCGGAGTTATAAGTGTAGAATGGAATATTACACTGGAAATTATGATAGCAACATAAGATTATATAAACTTCATGGCAGCAGAGACTATGGGGTTTATCATGGTTCGGAAGGTGCAGTTATGACTCCTGAGAATTATATAAAAACACGATGGGGTATTGGTTTTTCCGAATTCTATAAAGAAAAACTAATTAATGATAAACTCACCTACGAGAGAGATTGGGTAAATTATCATGGTGATTTTCTTACCGGAACCACTTCCAAAATCGAAAGATATAATGAACCATTGCTTTATAAAAAGCTCTTTGAACTTTTTAAACAAAACCTAACAAATTCTGGAATACTTATAATAATTGGGTACGGAGGAAAGGATTCCGAAATAAACAAAATGTTATTTGAAAATTTCGATCTTAAAAAGAAACTGTGTTTTATTATTGACCTTTATCCCAGCGATAAAGTTCATGAATTGCAAAGTAAGCTAAATGCAAAACTGATCGTTAAGAATCTGAACGATATAACAATGGATGATTTTGCAGTTTAATTTAATCCATTCAAAAAAGGATTATTAATTCAAATGAATAATATCCGGAAGACCAAGCTTTTCAAAAATGATTCCTACTTGTTTTGGATTATAAAAATGTCCCATGCACTCACCAATCAATCAATAAAAACACGAAGTGGGTAGTTTATGCGATTAACAAAAAACAAAACAAGTAATAGATATCGCAGTAGATAGCCTAACAAAAGCAACACTAAAAAAAAGTGACAGACACCTTCCTTCTTTAGCATCCTAAAGCTATTTATAGCAATGGGTTAAATATCTACAATCATCTCATTCCGAAGAGTATTCATAAAATGCAGGCGCACAAAATAAATTATATTGATCGGATGAACTTGACACTACGAACCAAACTAAAAAAATTGAATCGTAAAACAATTTGCAATTCTAAAAAATCCAAATGCTTTTATCAGCTCTGAAAATTTTAGTTTGGAGTTAACCTTTAGAAGATACTTAAAGAAGAAAAAAATTGGCAATGTTTATTTACTATGATTATCTTCGATTTTCGAATAGCTTTTTAAAGTTATATATGCGTTTATACTTTAAAGAAAATGCTTTAACCAGGTTTCAACTAAAAAACTTTAAAGCTAATAAAACACTGTTAATCAATGTGTTAAATAATTGCTCTCGACTCCGCTCGAAATGACAACGCTCGATGCCGTTTCTAGCGGAGTCGAGACAGTGTGTAGAAATTGAAAACTATTTAATAAATTCAAATTAACTCTGACGTGTGTTAGTTCAATAATTTATAAATTCTTTTGATCTTAAAATAAGGACAACAAGTTTAATCACAAATAAGTAATTTTTGAATTTTAAAACTAAAATATTAATTGACAGAACTATCGGACTTCCGCTGGTCTACACATTAAACGTGTTGGCTCGTATTTTAGGCTTTTTACTTCGGATAGACCATTCCCTGAATAAACCTATTAAAACCATTGCCGTTTGTAAATTTGTAGGTTTAGGGAGTATCATTCAAGCAACTCCATTACTACAAACATTACGTAAAAACTACCCTGATGCAAGTATTGTATTTATTAGCAATGAATCAAATAGAGCTTTATTAACCCATATTACTGAGATAGATAAAGTATTTACCATTTCTGATAAAGGAATTTTCGCACTGTTAAAGTCTACTACGAGATTACTTTTCAAATTATGGAAACAAAAACCGGATGTATATATTGATCTGGAAATCTACTCGAATTATAGCAGCGTAATTGCAACGATGAGTTTATCAAAAAACCGGATCGGTTTTTTTAAAAATGATAAAACATACCGTAAAGGAATCTATACTCATATGTTGTATTTTAATGTAAAATCTCCAATATCACAAACTTATTTACAATTTGCAAGATTGCTGGGGTGTAAGGATATAGTAGCTGAATTGTCTATCAACACCAACAATATCGACCCTGCTACTGTTCAGATCATTGATCAAAAATTAAACACAGTTCTGCAAAAGTATATTGTTGTCAATCCCAATGCTTCAGACCTCCGTTTGGAAAGAAGATGGGATCTGGGAAATTTTACAACTTTGATACATAAGATCTGTGATGAATTTCCAGAGCACAAAATAATTCTGATAGGTGCAGGAAACGAAACCGAATACATCAGTAGACTGTCATCACAACTAAAGGCTAAAAAAAATGTGCTGGACTCTTCCGGAAAATTAAGTATTAAGGAATTGCTTGTACTTATTGCTAATGCGAGTCTGATGATCACTAATGACACCGGCCCCATGCATATGGCTTTTGCTTTAAAAGTTAAAACAGTAGCCTTATTCGGACCGTGTTCTCCCCAACAATATGGTGGAATTGAAAATACAATTACTATTTATAAAAACACGTATTGCAGTCCATGCGTTCATGAATTTATAACACCTCCTTGTAAAGGAGATAATCAGTGTATGAAAAAAATTAAGGTGGAGGAAGTATTAAACAGCGTACGGTCCAAATTGGATTCAACATTAAGTATTGTCAATTCCCAATCCGATATTGATTACACAAGCGGTGACTCTCCTTTAGGAGTTGTATTACGATAATAAATTGCTATTTAAAATTTCACAAAATGCAGCTTAAAGCAGTAAAGCCAAATTCTCATTTCATTTATACTTTTTTGTTGCTGGGACTTTCTGTTTTTGCTTATTGGCAGATCTCGTTTTTAAAATACTCGGTTACTCATGATATGATAAACTGCTGGATTCCTTGGCGGTATTATATTTCAGAATGTTTTCAAAATCACATATTCCCTTTTTGGAATCCATACCAACAATTAGGTTATCCTATACATGCCGATTTACAGGGCCCCACCTGGTACCTCGAATCGATATTATTGAGTATTACAACCGGCCAAACGAATTACACACTGCATTTTTTATTTATTTTTTATGTTTTTATTGCGGGCATGGGGATGTATTTTCTTTCCTTATGTTTTCATAACAAAAAAAATGTTGCCTTTTTAATAGGGGCCAGCTATATGTTAAGCGGTTTTTTTGTTGGACATGTCCAGCACTTTTATGCAATAATAGGGGCTGCCTGGTTGCCTTACATCATTTTGAATTATTACAAAATGTTTGTAGAAAAAAGTTATTTACGAGCATTATATGCCTCCATATTTGTGTTCTTTAACCTCACCGGAGGCAATCACACTTTTACAATAATCCTCATTTATTTGTTCATTACCATTTTTGGATATTTTATTTTTTCTGCGATCTGGGAAAAGAACAAAAAAGATATTATTCAGTTTATAAAACTTAACTTTCTATTTGGATTTGTTGCCCTGATTTTTGCATCTGTAGTATTGGTGACTTTTTACCAAACTGCTCCCTACATAGCACGGTTAAGCGGAATGATCTATAAACAAGCCGCTGTTTGTCCTTTATCGCCTCAATCATTGTTATCGTTGTTTCTTCCTTTCTCAACAGTTAATAGTGTTGATTTTTTTAATACGGACCAATCCATGTGTAATGTTTACGTTGGAATTATTACACTTGTTTTTATACTATTAGCATTTATAAATAAGAAACAGCCTTTTGAAAAAGTTCTTTTTGTTTTTGCAATTATCTGTTTAATAGCTTCGTTTGGTGCATATACACCGGTTCATAAATTCCTTTTCGACTATTTCCCTTTGATTAACCGGTTCCGTTTCCCAAGCTATTTCAGTTTATTTTCAATACTCATTTTTTTATTATTGGGCGGAAAACAGTTGGCATTAATTGTTTCTGAAACAGAAATTAATTTAAAAAAAACACTCCGGATTGCAATCCTCATTGCCTTATCATTATTGGCACTGGTAGTCATAGCATTTGTAAAAAATCAGGGCCAACCGTTTTTCTTTTTTAATAAATTCAATACTATTTTTGATTTTTTAAGATCTGCCTCGCTCTACCAGAATATAATACTTCAAGGTTCTATCCAACTTTTATTGTTAGGATTGTTTATTGTTACAATAACAACCTCACTAAAGAAATACTGGATCAACATTACAAGTATTCTTATTGTGTTGGATCTATTTATAGCACTCCAACTAAACATTGCCTATGTTGGGTTCTCGCCCAATTCACCTAAAGAATTGCATGATTATATTTTAACGTTGCCCAAAAACTTCCCAATTCCTCCGAACAATAACATTATTGAAAACACTGAGGAAATAGGTCAAAAACACGGGTTGTACAGAAATACAAGTATTTTCCATAAACGTATTTCTGCCGGTGTATTTAATTCGTATGCATTTAAAAACTATGCGATGCTGGTAGATTCATTTCCATACTTATTCAACGCAATGCAAAAAAATCCATTACTTTATTTTTCTGACAATATTTATAGTAACTCTGAAATTTCTAAACTCGACTCAGCCACTACAACAAACAAAACAATTATTTTGTCTGATGACGACTATAGAACTATTGCTACGAAAATTGAGAAAAATAATACAGATCCAATAAAGGAAAATATAACTATAACCTCTTTTTATCCCAATGAAATAAATATAAAAGCCAGCGCATCTCAAAATCAACTATTAACGGTCTTACAAAGTTATTACGATGGATGGGAAGTATATATTGACGATCAACCGGCAAAAATTACAGTTTCAAATTATTTGACAATGTCAGTTTTGTTTCCAAAGGGAGAGCATGAAGTGCGGTTCCTTTATAAAAATCCGGCAATTATTAAAGCCGCAATTATTTCTTATATCTCATTCTTTGCTGTTTTAATACTACTATGTTATATCTGGATCAAAAAAAATAAAAATTATTGGGCACCAGTCGTAATTTGGTTTATCTTAATCGGGAGTGTTTTGTACTATTTTATATAATTCAAATCATAAGAGCAAAACACTAAAAAATAGTAATTTTAACTTTAAAATAATCTGAACGGATTTTAATTAAAATGAGTAAAACACAACAAATAGCTGTAATAGGCGGAGGTAGCTGGGCTACGGCCATTGTAAAAATGTTATGCAACAATGTCCCGCAAATACATTGGTGGATCCGTAATCCGCTTGCCGTTGAACATATTACTAAATACAAACACAATCCCAATTATTTAACTTCCGTGCAGTTCGACACCGATAAACTAATGTTAAATACAAATCTAAAAGAGATTGTTTCAAAGGCCGACATTTTAATAATGGCTGTGCCTTCTGCATTTTTGAAAGATGCGCTTTCCGGATTAACAGCTGAAGATTTTAAGAACAAACAAGTGTTCTCCGCAATAAAAGGGATTGTTCCCGAGCACAATTTAATTGTTGGAGAATTTTTTAATAAAGAATATAAAATACCGGTAGAAAACATTGGTGTTATAACTGGTCCTTGCCATGCAGAAGAAGTTGCAATGGAAAAACTATCCTATTTAACTGTTGCTTCTCAAAACCCCAACAATGCAACTTTTGTAGCCTCTCAATTGAAATGCAGATATATTAAAACCACTGTATCAGATGACATTTATGGGACAGAGTATTCTGCCGTTTTAAAAAATGTATTTGCCATTGCAAGTGGTATTTGTCATGGATTGGGCTATGGCGATAACTTTCAAGCTGTATTGATCTCAAATGCAATTCAAGAAATAAAAAGATTTGTTGATGAAGTTCATCCGATTGACCGGGATATAAAAAGTTCGGCATACTTAGGAGATTTGCTGGTTACAGCCTATTCACAGTTTAGCCGCAACCGCACTTTTGGCGGAATGATCGGCAAAGGCTACTCCGTTAAATCAGCGCAATTAGAAATGAATATGATCGCAGAAGGTTATTACGGAACAAAATGTGTGTTTGAAATCAATAAGCAATATAAAGTGGATATGCCTATTACAAAGGCAGTTTACAATATTTTGTATGGCAAAAAATCTCCCGCACTTGAAATGGAATTATTAACAAATGAGTTGTCTTGATTTTTACAACTCTCCCCCCTGACAGGGTTTCAAACCCTGTCAGGGTTAAATAACAGAAGGATGATAATTTAAAAATACGATCTTCCCTTTCGAATTTCCAATAACTTCTGCTAATTGTATTTCCTCTGCTTCTTTAATATTTTTTACCGATTTAAAATGTGACAATAATTTTTGTGCTGTTGCAGTACTTATTCCCTTTATCTCAGTAAGTTCTGTTTTTAAAGTTCCTTTATCTCTTTTGCTTCTATGATGGGTTATTCCAAAGCGATGTGCCTCATCACGTATCTGTTGAATTATTTTTAATGTTTCGCTGCGTTTATCCAAATACATGGGAATAGAATCGTCCGGGAAATATATTTCTTCCAGTTTTTTTGCAATTGCAATAATCCCCACTTTTCCTCTAAGTCCTAACTTCTCAAGACTTTCAATAGCAGAACTTAATTGTCCTTTACCACCATCAACTACAATTAATTGTGGTAATGGTTGATTTTCTTCCAATACACGTTTATATCGCCTGTAAATCACTTCCTCCATCGATGCAAAGTCATCAGGACCTTCTACTGTTTTTATATTGAAGTGTCGATAATCCTTTTTACTTGGTTTAGCATCTTTAAAAACCGTCATTGCTGCTACAGGATAAGCACCTTGAAAATTGGAGTTGTCGAAACATTCGATATGACGTGGTTCCTCGCTTAGATGCAAATCTTTTTTCATTTGCTCAAGGATCCTTTTGGTGTGACGTTCAGGATCAACAAGACTTTCCTGTTTTATTTTTTCCCTTTTGTAATATTCTACATTGCGTTCAGATAATTCCAGTAAATGTTTTTTATCACCTCGCTGTGGAATAGTAAATTCTATGTTTGGAAATTCTGTATCAATTGCAAACGGAACAATGATTTCCTTAGAATCGCTATTAAAACGATCACGAAGTTCAGCGATAGCAAGTGTTAACAACTCTTCATCACTTTCATCGAGTTTCTTTTTCAATTCAATAGTATGCCCTTGAATAATTGCACCGTTCATTACTTTTAAAAAATTTACATATCCGGATTTTTCATCTGAAACAATTGAGAACACATCCACATTATTTATGGTAGGGCTTACAACCGTTGATTTACTTTGAAACTTCTCTAACAGATCAATTTTTTCTTTAATAATTTGTGCATTTTCAAATTCCATTTTTTCAACATACTGTTGCAATAGAATTTTCAAGTGGCGGGAAACGGTATTTATATTTCCTTTAATAATTTCTCTTATTTCTGAAATAGTTTGATCGTAGTCTTCTTCCGTTTCCTTTCCAACGCAAGGCGCTTTACAATTTCCGATATGGTATTCCAAACAGACCTTAAATTTATTGGCAGCAATGCTTTTATCGTCTAATTTTAAATTGCAATTACGTAGTTTATACAACTGTTTGATCAGATCCAGCACCATGTGCATTACTCTGCCCGATGCATACGGGCCAAAGTAGGTGGAACCATCTTTAACTACAATACGAGTTGTAAACACACGTGGAAAAGGTTCTTTTTTTATGCAGATCCAGGGATACGTTTTATCATCTTTCAATAAAACATTATAACGTGGCTGGTATTTTTTTATAAGATTATTTTCTAAAAGAAGTGCATCTATTTCGGTATCAACTATGATGTATTTAATGTCAACGATCTTTTTTACAAGTACCATTGTTTTGCCGCTGTCGTGCTGGTCTTTATTGAAATAAGATAATACTCTCTTCTTTAAATTTTTTGCTTTACCAACATAAATAATTTTTCCGTCCACATCGTAATACTGGTAAACACCCGGATTATCAGGGAGTGTGCGCAGAATGTTTTGTATGAGTTCGGATCTTTCCAATTTAACGACCTATTGTATTATTATTTATAAAAAAACGCCTCATTCTTTTATTAAGAACAAGGCGTATTAATAAAAAAATTATTGATTATTGCCCATGACAATTTTTATACTTTTTACCGCTTCCACAAGGACAAGCATCATTACGTCCTATTTTTTGTTCTACTCTCACAGGTTGTGGTTTTGGCTTTGGTTGCTCCTCATCAGAAGCTTCATTTCTGCTCGTTTGTACCACCTCTTTTCTGGGTGCTTGTACACGTGCTTGCTGCACTGCATTTTGAGTTTCATTTGGTAAATTTGCACGCATCAAAAAGGACACTACTTCTTTATTTACATCCGTAACCATGCGTTTAAATAATTCAAACGATTCGAATTTATAAACCAATAAAGGATCTTTTTGTTCGTAAACCGCGTTCTGAACCGATTGTTTCAACTCATCCATTTCGCGTAAATGCTCTTTCCAGGCATCATCGATCATTGAAAGTGATGTACCTTTTTCTAAACCTAATA